>JBAXRL010000745.1:0-2201 GCA_037131205.1 Actinomycetes bacterium
CGCATACGGCAGTAGGTCTCCGGCGTGAGCTCAGGCTGCGCAGAGAGCGTTCGCGCGGTTGACACTCGCTCGCGGCACTTGACGCTCCCGGGTTGACGAGGTGATACTGAGGCCTGACGTACCACCCCCGGGTCTTCGGCCCGGGGCGCAGAGACCGCCCTTCGGCGGTCTTTGCCTTTTCTCGGGCCGCTTCTGTCAACGGGGGTGACGAAGATCGTGAAGCCGGCGTGGCCCACGACGCACGTCTACGTTGACGGGTTCAACCTCTACTACCGAGCCATGAAGCACGGCCGCTTCGGCGAGCTCCGCTGGCTCGACATCGTACGCTTCTGCCGGGTTCTTCTGCCGCACAACCACGTCACGCTGGTCAGGTACTTCACCGCGGATCTGCATCCGCTCAAGGGGGATCCGGGCCCTGCCGACCGCCAGAGGGTCTACCTTCGTGCGTTGCGCTCGTTGCCCGACCTGGCCGTTCACAAAGGACGCTTCGCAGTGTGCGGCAAATCGTGCGCCCGCTGGTGATGCCTACGCAGCCGATCCATAGAACGCCAAGCATGGTCCGCGTCTGGAATCTCGTCGAACCTCTTCGCATCGTGCGCCGCGACATCGGCAAGCCCGTCGGCATCGTCCAGCTGCGTGCCAAGAGCGCCTTCGCTGCCGAGGGCGACTTCCGCATTCATCCTCGCCGCTGGCACTTCGAACGCAGTCAGCTCCCGCTCGAGCTGCCGTTGCCCAACGGAAGAATCGTGCGCAAGCCGCCGGAATGGAGCTGACAGCGTCATCACCGCCCACCCACTGTTCGCGGTCACCGTCAACTTGGTGGCCCGGATGATCCGTGACGAGCAACCACGCGCAGATCATCGCAGACGCCGTCGAGCGCACTCGTGAGCTGATCGAGACCACGGCCCTCGTCACCGCCTTCTGCGACGAGTGGTTCACGGCGCCGTACCTGCAGCGCGTCTACGAGACAGTCTGGGAGCTGCCGCGCGACACGATGGACCCAGGCAACTCCCACAATCGCCTCACCGGCATGCCCGGCCTCATCGAGCCGGTCAGCGATGACGAAATGCATGCCAGGCGCCGCTGCGGCCGAGCGCTCGCGGCGCACGTGCAGCGTGTCGGTGACCACGATCACCCGCGCCGTCGTGGCCCGCTCTCCTCCGCCGCCATCGCATTCTCCACCAGTTTGCTGAACGCCGCGGAGTAGAACCGCTCGGCGCGGCGCATCTCGGCAGCGAGTCCGCGCTTGTCGATAACGATCGCGTAGGCGGCCAGGTCGCCGACGTGCGGCTCGAGGCAGCCGAGCACCTGGTCGCGCACGGCCTGCCGATCTTCAGAGGCGTGCTATGCCACCTCGACTTGGCTCCGCTTGAGCCTAGCGAATCGAGGGTAACTGCATCTGGCCGGGGGCCCGAGCGGCGCCAAGCGTCGAGGTGATCCCGAATCCATTCCACGGAGAGGCGCCGCTGCTCCCTGCAGAATGCGGTCTTCCCCGTGCCCCTTCCAGAGTCTCTCGGGGACCAGCGCATAGTGGCGCCTACCATGGCACGTGGACCCCGAGCGAATGACGAAAGCCGTGGCCCACGGGCCCACCTCATCACGCACTTCCTGCGCAATCTCGTTCAGCAGGAGGGCCAGCCACTTGGACTGATGGTTGGACTGATGGTGGACTGGAAACACGGATGGACGACGTCCCGCTCCTCCCCAAGCTCGGCGCCACCGCCGCCCGGCTGCAGGGGCACTGGGTGAAGGTGCTGGGGTAGGCTCCGCGCCGCTCGCCATTGCCAATGTCAACCAGCCGTCGCTCATTTCGCATTGACTGCCGCCCGGGCTGGTGGCAACATGAACGAGTCATCGCCAGCGGGGCTTCGGCTTCCTGGTCCCCCCGGGGTCACGATCCCGGGGGTTTCTTCTTTCTGGAGGGCAATGTCAACCTCGG
Organism: Actinomycetes bacterium; assembly: GCA_037131205.1. Lineage (GTDB taxonomy): Bacteria > Actinomycetota > Thermoleophilia > UBA2241 > UBA2241 > CAIXSE01. The sequence goes on from JBAXRL010000745.1 coordinate 1,940, forward strand.
TCTGCTTTCTGATCGACGGCTTCAACCTCTACCACGCCGTCCGAGAAACGCGCAGCAAGACCGGTGCGGATTGCCGCTGGCTCGACATCCGCTCGCTCTGCGAGTCCAGGCTCTACCTTATCGACCCCACGGCGCGAATCGCCCAGATCCACTACTTCAGCGCGCTGGCGCATCACCTGGAGAAGAGCCGGCCCGGCACGGTGACGCGGCACACGCGCTATCTGGACGCCATCAGCGCTTCAGGGATCATCACGCACCTCGG
>JBAXRL010000746.1:0-2196 GCA_037131205.1 Actinomycetes bacterium
CCGTCAGTCCGCGGTCAGAGATCTCGCGGAAACTATTTCTCGACACACTCCTAGCGGGAGAAGTACCTGCAGATCACTGGTGGGCGCACGTGGATTCGAACCACGGACCTCTTCCTTATCAGGCAGGCTGTCTATCCTGCTCATCTAGGCCCAAGGAAATCCAACAAGTCACAGGCAGTCACAAGAACTGTGGCGATTTGCAGCGAAAATCAGCGTCCGGTTTCCCAAGGTTTCCCAACGAAGCTCATCGCGGACCGGGGATTTGGGTTGCAGAATGGTTGCAGACCGGGGTGAGCGCCGTCTCAATCATGTGGGCGGCACAGGTCAGAAGAGCTGGTTCTCGCCGGCGAACAATTCGCTCACCGACTCGTCCTCGAACACGTTCTTGATGGTGCGCGCCAGGATACCCGCCACGCTGAGGACTCTGATCTTGGTGTCCTTCTGCGCGAGCCGGATGGGGAGGGTGTCCGTGACGACGACCTCTTTGACTGCCGAGGCGCGGAGGCGCTCGTATGCGGGACCGCTGAGGATGCCGTGTGTAGCCGTCACGTAGACTTCTCTGGCGCCCCTCTCATACAGAGTGTCGATGGCGCTCGTGATCGTGCCCGCAGTGTCGATCATGTCGTCGACGATGATGGCGATCTTGTCCTGCACGTCGCCGATGAAGTGCATGACCTCGGCCTTGTTGTGCTCGGGGCGCATCTTGGTGAGCACGGCCAGATCAGCTTCGGGCATACGGCTGATGAACCTCTTGGCGAGCTTGACCCCGCCGGCGTCCGCCGAGACGGCGACGATCGGCGTACCCCCGAAGTCCTTGCGCGCAAAGTAATCCGCCAGGATTGGCACGGCCGTCATGTGGTCGACTGGAATCTCGAAGAAGCCCTGGATCTGGCCCTGGTGCAGGTCCATCGAGAGGACGCGGTCGACCTTGGCCGCCTCGAGTAGCGTCGCGACCAGGCGAGCGGTAATCGGCTCGCGGGCGGCGCTCTTCTTGTCCTGCCGTGAGTAGGGGTAGTACGGCATGACGGCGGTGATGCGCCGCGCCGAGGCTAGCCGTGCCGCTTGGATCATGATCAGGAGTTCCATCAGCTCGTCGTTGATGCTGTCCGCCGGGGACTGGATGATGAACGCGTCGGCCCCTCGCACGTTCTCCTCGAAGCGGGCATAGATCTCGCCGTTGGCGAACGTCTTGAGCAACACGCGACCAAGTCTGACGTCGAGTTCCTGGGCGATCTTGGCCGCCAGTTCGGGGTTGCTGCGCCCAGAAAAGACCATCAGGCGCTTCTGCGGAGTCGTTACGCAGCAGGAGCTGTCAAACACTCGCGTCCCCTTCCAGTGAGCTTCCGGCCAGACCGGAATCCTATCAAGGCAAGCACAGAGATGAAGAGCTCAGGAGCTTCCTGAGCCGACCCCAAGAAGGTGCCCGCTCAAGCGCGGCCGGCTGTTCCTCTTGGCCGCGCCTGCGGCCGCTTCGGCGGACACGGCGAACACCGTCTCGGTACCAAGGCGGGCAACTCTGCCTGCAGGCCTCATGCTCTCTCCTCGATTCTGGAGGCCGCTCTCAAGGGACAACTGGGTCTCATGCCGCCGGTCTCCCTCTGCTACCTTGCCGGAGTCATCGTTCGGCTCGAAGCGACTTCGTCGACGTTCTAACACGCAGTGCAGGAGCAGCCGGCGAGATGACGCCAGCCGTCGCCAGGTACCTGGCCGTGGAAGAACTGCGCCTGCTGCCAGGCCCTCGGCTGCGCCGGATACTCCAAATGGCGGACTTGATCAGCTTCGGAGTCATACCGAAGCACGGCACCGCTCTCGAGAAAGCAGTACGCGGGCTGCCGGGCCGCCTTCGCCTCGTCGAAGTTCACCAATCCTCCCTGCGCGGTGAGTCACTGGGCTGCGGATGGCGGAATGCGACCGCGCGTTGTCCCTCTCGCCCGCTGGTGCTCACGGAAGCACTCTCTGGACGAGGTCGACGAGCCGGCACGAATAGCCCCACTCGTTGTCGTACCAGGAGACGCACTTGACCAGGTTGCCCTTGGCCATGGTGAGCGCCGGGTCGAAGATCGACGAGTGGCTGTTACCGACCACGTCGATGCTGACGATGGGGTCCTCCTGATACTGCAGGATGCCCTTCATGCGGCTGCTCTCGGAGGCCGCCTTCATGGCCGCGTTGACCTCGTCGGCGGTGACCTCGGTCTG
>JBAXRL010000747.1:0-2194 GCA_037131205.1 Actinomycetes bacterium
CGGCCACGGCGCGGGCGCGTGGGGTCGAGGACCTGCAGCCCGGGGCCGGCGGCGCGGCGCAGCGGCTCGAGCTGCGCAGCGCTTGCGCCGACCTGCTCGAGGCTCCACCCGAGCCGTGCGCAGACGGCCTTGGAATCGAAGCGCACGCCGTACTCAATCAGCCGGTCGAGGTCGAGATCGGCGCTTTGCTCGTGAAGGGTCGCGAGCGCACGATCGATGCCGCCGAAGAGCCGCGGCGCAGCGAAGAGATCGAGGACTGTACGCTCGCGGTCGGTGATGGGGACCTGAGACTTGTCGTCGACCCACACCTGCTCGACGCCGAAGAAGCGACTCTCCTTGACCCTGATGATCTCGAACGAGACGTCGAGCACGGTCCAGCGCGTTGGTCGCTGCGCGTCACCATGGCCGCCCCCGAGACCGATGGGAGGGACTCGTCGCGGCGTGCTCAGCGTGACCACGCGCGGGATCTGGTCGGTGAGGTGGTGGAAAGACAGCGCCGACCAGTGACTGATGGCCGACGGCGCCGCCAGCGCCGCGCCGATGGCGAAGGCGTGCACGTCGACGCCGCCGGGAAGCCGGCCGGTGCCCGCATAGAGGCCGCGGCGCAGCCTCTCGATCCAGCCGTCCGCGCAGAGGCGACTGAGGAGCATGTACGCCGCCGACCTGGAGAGGCCGAGCTCGGCGCCACGACGAGCCGCTTCGGCGGTGGTGAACACGTAGTGGCCGTCGTCGGCGAGACGCTGAAGGAGAGTGAATCCGGGCTTGAGGGGGCGCTCTGACGGTGTCACGTGCGACCTCGGTGGACGGGTGTCCGCTGTTGCTCTTGCGACCTATAGCTAACGATTTATGTTAGGTATCGGCTGCAAGCGCAATTCCTGCAACCTCCGCTCCGAATCATGAGCAGCGCCGCACCCATGCGCAAGACGGGAATCAGGTCCGCGGGTTGACGTTCACGAAGATCCCACGCCTGTCTTGATCAAAGCCGAACGGCCGATGCGTGGGCGGTATCAAATCCATCACCACGTCCGCCCCGCCTTGCTCATGTACGTCCAGATGCCGTCGTCGAGCCGGGCGGCGGAGACGCCGAGCTCCACCGCCGCCCCGGCGATCACCGCGCGCGCCTGCTCGTAGCTGGTGACGCGCACGCCTGCCTGTTCGAGGAAGCGCGTGAGGTGCATATCGATGGCGGCCGTGTCCTGCTCGCCGCAGAGGATCTTGAAGTGATCGATGGTCTTCGGGCCGATGCCGTGGACGGCCGCGAGCTTGGCGATGTTGGCGCGGCATGCCCCATCGGCTCCGTCTCCCCCGGCGGGATCGCCGCACAGCCAGACGTGAAGGTCCGCCTCGCCCTCGACACCCTCGGTGATGAGAAGTTCGGCCACCGCCTCCATGCGGCCGAGCTTCTCGGGGTGCGTCCAGTGCACGACCTCCTCCCCACCGCGCTCGCGAAGCACGGTCAGGAAGCCCGACGTGGTGGCCGCCTCCGGGATCGTCATCACGCGCTGCACTCGCGGCCACACGACCGTCTCATAGCGCAATCCAGCCTGGAGGACCGCGTCGGTAATCGTCGCGCCCATGTGCTCGTACGGCAGCGCAAGGTCCTCGATCACGTCAAAGTCGGCGAGGCTTCGGGCATGGTCCGCAAGCTGCGTCGCATTTGTCACGAAGCCCCCTCCCCGCGCCCGTCCGGCGCCCAGATCCAGCCCTCGATCAGCGCAGTCTCCATGTCGGCCGGGGACACGGCACCTCCGGCCAGGAAGTCCGCGCCGGCGAGAGCGCATACGCAGGCGTCTGCCTACTCGTACAGCGGATCGCACCGACCGCACTCCGAGAGCAGGGTGTCCGGAGACGCGGCCAGGAAGCCTGACGCGGTGGCCGCCTCCGTGAGCGCCTCTATGGCGTGCCGCACCTGTAGCCGGGAAGGCTCGGGGGCGACAATCGCCGCGGAATGCTTGCCTCTCGGCACCGGGCGGCTATACTACAAGCAGAGGTCGGGAACTGCGAAGCGGGTTCCGGCCTTACCCTTTGGGGAGGATCACGAGCCCCGCTCCCATGTACGCGCCATCTCGGCGCCTGAGCTTCTCGCGGACGATCTCGAAGTCCTCACGCGGCGGAAGCCCGGCGACGAAGCGACCGATGGGCGACACGACGAGGTCGGCGAGCTCGAGCCCCGCGATCCTGCTCTTCTTGTCGC
>JBAXRL010000748.1:0-2192 GCA_037131205.1 Actinomycetes bacterium
TGGGGTCGGTCCGCCCCGCCAGACACTGTGGTCAGCCGGTGAGGGGCAGCCCAGGCTGAAGTGCAGCCGCTGACGGTTGCAAAGGACCTCGACGTACATCGAAGATGGCGCGCCTGGCGGCGGCGTTGTCCCAGCACTGCCCAGGCCGCGAGAGCGGTTGGCGCGGAGCTCCGCTCCGTCGAAGACGAAGAAGGCGTCGCCGTGGCCGCGAGCCGGGCCGTCGAGGACCGGCCAGGCCATGCCGGCCCCGGGATCGGGCTGCGGGTTCGTCGGGCTCATTCAGGACCCCGTACTGCATGCGACCACTCTGTCCTCGCGCGGGCGAGGGAGCCGTCATCCACTTCTAGCCCAGCCTTCGGTACACCTCGTCGTCGTTGCGCTTGCCGATCGCGACGACGCGCAGCACGCCGTCGTGCACAGCGAAGATGACGCGGTACTCCCCCACCGTTACACGGGAATAGTCGTAGCCCTTCAGGCGTTCGGCGTCTGCAGGTCGCGGATCGGCCATCAGCATGATGGTCTTGCGCGTGACCTGCCGGTACTGCTTGGGCGGCAGCCTGTCGAGAAAGCGGACCGACGCCTTCGACAGGCTAAGAGGCAGCACGGTCTTCTGCGGACGCACCGTCCTGAAGGTACTTCAGCGAGTCGTCGACGCTGAGGAAGCCCTCGGCCTCCGCGGCGCGCGCGGCCTGGCCCCAGAAGAAGTCGTCGGAGCGCTGCAGCAGTTCGTACTCCTCGAAGGAGAGCAGCACGGCGACCGGGCGACCGTTCTTCTCGACGGCGACGGGTTCGACGGCGACGCGCGCCAGGTACTGACCCAGGCGGTTCTTGATCTCGGTGGCGGACACGGTCTTCACGGCGACTCCAGTGATGGCTGATTCGCCCATAGTAGCTAATCCATCCCTTCCGGTCAATAGTCCAAGCTTCGCTGTGCCCTCAGCCTGCAGGCAACCGAGCGGCGGCGCAAGATGACAATCGAATCGCTGAGGTGACGTTGCGGAACGATCAGGCAACTGGGCGCGGCCGCGCGTCCAGTTGACAGGGGACCGTGCTCAGGGACAATGGCCGGGAGCCGGCCGTGGGTGGGTGGCCGGCGACCCCCTGCTGAGAGGGCGCATGACAGGAGCATCGGCAAAGGATCCGGAGGCGGCGGGGGCGGCGACGCTGCCGCGGCTGTTCGCGAGCTGGGTCGCCGAGTACGGCGCCGAGCCGGCGCTCAGCAGGCGCGTGGATGGCGTCTTCACCGCGTTCACCTACGAGGAGCTTGACCGTCGCGCGCGCGTGCTTGCGCTCGCCCTCGCGCAGACGCTCGGCGTGCGCCGCGGAGAGCTCGTCGCCCTCATCAGCGACAACCGCCCCGAGTGGATGGTGTGCAGCCTCGCCATCCACTTTCTCGGCGCCGTGGACGTGCCCCGCGCCTCAGACACGCCGCCCGACATTCTCGACGCGATACTGCGCCACGCAGAGCCCGCCGTGGTGATCGTGGAAGCTCCGGCGCAGCTTGCGCAGGTGCGCGAAGCGCTGCCCGGGCTGCGGGCGGCGGTGGTCATCGACGGCCCGCTGGGCGGGGGCGGACCGGCCGCTGCAGCCGGGGCCTCACCCCCCGGATCGGGCGCAGCCTCGCCAACCGGCGACGGCGCCTGCCCGGTGTACGCCCTGGCCGAGCTGACGGCGCTCGGCGAGGCGGCGTGGCCGGAGTCGGCCGGCGAGATCGAGCGGCGGCGCGCCGAAGTGCAGCCCGAGGACCTGGCGACGGTCATCTACACCTCGGGCACGACCGGCGCCCCCAAGGGCGTGGCTCTCACCCACGCCAACTACGAGCACAACCTGCACGAGCTCCCCAATCTGCTGCACATCGAGCGCGTGCCGGTGCTCACCCTGCTGCAGCCGTGGCACGCTTACGAGCGTCAGATGCAGCTCATGTACCTCAGCAAGGGATGCTGCCTGCACTACAGCCACGTCATGACGCTCCGCGGCGACCTGCAGGCGGTGCGCCCGGTCGTCATGGCCACCGTGCCGGAGCTGTGGGTCAAGCTGTACAAGGGCGTCTTTCACAGGATCGACGCGCTCAGGCCGGCGCGCCGGTGGCTTGTGCGCTGGCTGGTGGCTCGCGCGCTGACGTCCGCTTCGGCGCGGCGGCTGCTCGCGGGCCGCGAGCCCGTCCTGCGGCGTCGCGGCCCGCTCCGCCGGGC
>JBAXRL010000749.1:0-2189 GCA_037131205.1 Actinomycetes bacterium
GCGAACTGCACCTGGTCGTCGCGCGGCGGCAGGCTGCCGTCAGGCAGCGGCTCCGCGCGACCCGTGCGGTCCTTGCCCGGCTCGACGCCGAGGAAGCCGCGCAGCAGGCACTCGCGGCGAAAGCCGAGCTTCTCGGCGAGCGCCTGGGACGCGGCGTTGCCCGGATACGTAAGGATCTCGAGGCGCTCCACGCCGACCTCCTCGAAAGCCCAGCGCACGAGGAGGCGCGCCGCCGCCAGGGCTACGCCCCGGCGGCGCGCCTCGCGCTTCACCCAATAACCGATCTCGGCGGCCTGCCGGTCCGCGAAGAGGTCCAGGCCGATGCTCCCCAGCAGTTCGCCGGTCTCTGCGTCGGCGACCGCGAGCCGCGCCCGGTCGCCGGCGGCCAGCCGTCGCCGACTGTCGATCACGAACCGCTCCGCGTCGGCGAGCCCGTACGGGTGCGGCAGGAGATGGATCCAGTGGGCCACGTCGGGGTCGTCGCAGGCGTGCCGCACGGCCGGGATGTCGTCCGGCTCGAAGGGCCGGACGACCAGGCGGCCGTCCTCGAGCCGCGGGTCGGGGAGCGGCACGAGCGGCGCCCGCGGATCGCCGGGCAACAGGCTGTAGATGAGGTCGTCGGTCCGCTCTCCGCGGACGACGTCGTAGGCCCGGAGCAGACCCTCATACTGAAAGCCACACGCCGCGATCGTGCGCAGAGACGCTTCGTTGCGGGCATCGGCGCGGATCTGCAGGCGGCCCAGACCGAGCTCGCCGAAGCACCAGTCCACGAGCAGGCGGACACCGCCGGACGCAACGCCCCGCCGCCGCGCCGCCCTCATGGTCATGAAGCCGATCTCGCCGCTCTCACGCCGTACGCTTATGCGTACGCCATTGGAGCCGACCAGCTCCCCGCTGAGCGCGTCGCAGACGACGAAGCCGGCCCAGGCCTCCTGCTGCCAACGGCGCTGCGCGTCGCCCACCCAGACCTTGGCGTCGGCCGGCGAGTAGGGCGACGGGAGCGTCTCCCAGCGGGCGATCGTGGGGTCGTTGCACAGAGCGGCGACGGCCGGGATATCGCCCGGCGCGTAGGGCCGGACGACCAGCCGGCCGTCCCGCAGGGCCGGCAGCTCGATCTTGCTGAGGTCTCTCATGCGCACTCCGACCGTGAAGGGGCGGGGAGGCCCTTGCGGCCGCCCCGCCCCTTATGGCCTATCCCGCTAGGTCTGCACGCACGGATACGCCCGTGGACACGTCGCGGATGCGGCCCCTCCCCGATTCCCACGTAGCTTGGCTACGAGGGAACCGTCTCGTGACCACCCCGCTCGGTCCACGAACGCCCCGCACACACATCCCTAGCGGGATAGGCCCTTATCAACGTCAGTACGTCAGTGCAGGAAGTGGCGCCGGCCGGTGAGCACCATGGACGCGTGGTTGGCGTCGCAGGTCTCGACGGCTGCCTCGTCGCCCCTTGAGCCGCCCGGCTGCATGAACGCCGTGACGCCGTTCTCGAGGGCCAGTTCCACGGCGTCGGGGAACGGGAAGAAGGCGTCGGAGCCGACCACGGCGCCCTTGAGGTCGTCGCGCGCCTTCTCGATGGCGAGGCGCGTGGCGTCCACGCGGCTCATCTGCCCGGCGCCGACCCCGAGCGTGGCGAGATCCCGGGCCAGCACGATGGCGTTGCTCTTGACGTGCTTGGCGATGCGGAAGGCGAAGATCAGGTCGCCCCATTCCTGCTCGCTGGGATGACGCCGCGTGGCGACGGTCATCTCGTCGCGCTCCTCGAGGTCGCCGTCTCTGTCCTGCAGGAGCACTCCGCCGATGACGCGCTTGTAGTCGAGCTCGCCGGGGTTGATCTGCCGGCGCTCCTCGTTGCGCAGGATACGGATGTCGGCTTTTCTCGTGAGGATCTCGAGAGCCTCGTCGTCGTAGCCCGGGGCGAAGAGCACCTCGATGAACAGCTCCTTGAGACGTTCGGCCAGCGCCGCATCGACGGTGCGGTTGACCGCGATCACGCTGCCGAAGGCGCTCACGGGATCGCACGCATAGGCCTTGTCGTAGGCCGCCGCCAGGTTCTCGGCGAGGGCGCAGCCACAGGGGTTGTTGTGCTTGATGAGCGTGACGCAGGGCAGCGTGAACTCGTCGCAGATGCTGCGCGCCGCGTTGAGGTCGTAGAGGTTGTTGAAGCCGAGCTGCTTGCCGTGCAGCTG
>JBAXRL010000750.1:0-2189 GCA_037131205.1 Actinomycetes bacterium
AACTCGCCCACAGACCTGGGATAGTGCTTGCCGGCACGAGGATGCTCCATTGCCTCAGTCTACACCGGTTAAATGGATACCCCTGTCGGGTGAAATGTGCTTGTGGTGTGGATCAGTGCTTTGCAAAGACAAATCATCTGGATGTGGTTGCGAACCATACCAGTAGAGTTCTTCTGTACCTTTCCAGATTTCATACCCATACCAATCGATCAATGCTGGTAGACGGTCATACACAATGCGTTCTCTGACGATTAACCGATAGCCTTCTTCAAACCTCTTGCTGACGCCACATGAACTAACCCCTCCAAGCTCGAAGACCTGGTTTGGTAACGCTGAATGTCATCGCGATATTCCGATTGCCGAAGCAACCAAGTTCTGTATACGCTGAACCACTCGCCAAAGTCGAGTACCCAATTATCATCTTCTGGCTCTTCACCGCTACTGTGAGCAGCATAAAAAGTCTCTGAGCGAATACCATACTTCCGTTCAAAGGCTATCAACTCTTGTTCAAGAGCATGAATATCTGCCAAGATCGTTTGGATGTTCATTTTGGCCTCCAAGACCAATCATAGCGCGGATTGCACATGCCCAAACTGACGGAGCCACTTGGAGAATCGCTCCTTCTGGTACTCCACTACCTGCCGCGTGGTCCGTGCGATCTCGTCCAGGGATTCGCTGCCGAGACCCAGGCACCGCACGTCGTAGAGGTCCCCCGCTTCGTGCGACTCGCGTCGTGCGTCCGGGTGGAAGCCCGCATCAGGAATCCGTGCGCGCGGCGAGGAGGTCACGCGCCAAGCTCGCGCGCGTCGAGGGATCCAACCGAAGCGCCGCGCGCTTGAGCTCGTCGATGGTCATAGCTACTCCCCTCTCGACCGTCCGGCCGCTGACCTCATCATAGGCCCGGGGCTGACATCCCGACGGCGCGCCCGCCGTGGTGGTTCGAACGTGTTGGGGATGAGCGGCGGCCGGAGCTCCGTCGCAGACGACGGACGTTGCGGCCGTCCGCTCGATCACCTGGTCGGCCCCACATCAGCGACGGCCGCGCCGGCGGAACGGCCGACGCTTCTGATGCGCCACAGCGAGGACACGCGGTTTGTGCTTGCGCACTGTGGCGACCGCCCCTTCGAGCCGCCCACCACCGCCATCACCCGTTCGCGCCCCGGCGCACCGCGCCTTCACAGGGGGGACAGATGCCCATTGCGTGTGGGAACCATCGCGCCGATACCCGTTCAGAGAAGCCGCGGAGCGCCGCGCGCGGAAGACGCGGCCCGGCGCCATCAGACCCGACGGGGAGGCCCCATGAAGAGAGCAGCGTTCACCGTGTTGATCGTGTGCCTTTCGCTGACCCTCCTGACGGCAGTCGCCGCCGCCGGCGGCAAGAAGCCGACCACGAAGTTCCCGCCAGGTGCGAAGCTGACGGTGACGTCTGTGCCGCCCTTCTTCTGGACGTTCGCCTGGCCGGCCGCGACCGGGACGTTCGACGCCTACCGCCTCGATCTCGTCAAGACCAAGGCCCCCGCGGCGGCCTACAGCTTCAACACCGGCCTGGCCACAAGCTTCACCGTCGAGACCATCGCCGGCGACCCGTACCCCTACGTCACGCCCGGCACGTACAAAGTGTCGGTCAGCGCCCTCTCGAACGGCGTGGTCTGCGCCACCCTGACCCTGAAGGGGAAGGTGACGCTGAAGTAACGGCGGGCCGTTCCCGCGCGCAGATCAGGTGACGGGCGGCGAGGGGTTTCGACCCCTCGCCGCCCGTCACGCGTCCGGCCCGAAGCCGGGAACGACTCCGCCAGCGCCGGGGGACCGACGCGGACACACCGCCGACAGCCCGGTTCACGTAGGCCGGATGCCCGGCGTCCTCCCTGAGCAGCCGGCCGCCTTGCGCTTCAATATGGCGGACGAGTCCGACCCGCTTCACGCCGTGACGCGAAGAGGCTCGCGAATGACGCCCCGCCCGCCGAGCCGTTCTTCGGCCAACGCACGATCGGCGTCGAGGACGAGCGCGACCGCCTCCTGCTCGACCGCGGCGCGACACGGTGACGATGGCGTCGGCCGGTTCGCGTTCGCGTGCCTGCCCCGCTCCGCCGGGGCAGGGACGACCGACACTCTGGCTGCAGACGCCGTTGCCGGTGAGCCACGAATGGGGCGCCCGGCGGATGCACAGCCGGCGGCGCTCCCGGCGGGCG
>JBAXRL010000751.1:0-2186 GCA_037131205.1 Actinomycetes bacterium
CACCATCGCCCTGGCGCTTCCCGCCGGCGCCTCGGCCTTCATCTCCAGCGGCGGCCACGGCTGGTTCACGCAGAGCTCGGGGACCACCGCGCATCTCCTCAGCGTCGACTTCATCGACGCCGGCCGCGGCTGGGCGGTCGGAACCGGCGGTACCATCCTCGCCACCACCAACGGCGGCGCCACCTGGAGCGCGCAGACCTCGGGGACCACCGAGGTGCTCTGGCGCGTCGCCTTCCCCGACGCCACTCACGGCTGGGCGGTGGGCGAGAACGGCGCCATCCTCGCCACCACCAACGGCGGCGCCACCTGGAGCGCGCAGACCGCGGGGACCGCCCACAACCTCTCGGGCGTCGCCTTCAGCGACGCCACTCACGGCTGGGCGGTGGGCAGCAAGGGCACCATCCTCGCCACCACTGACGGCGGCGGCGCGTCGCCTACGCCGTCGCCCACGCCGACACCGACCGGCGACGGCTGGTTCGCACAGACCTCGGGGAGCACCGCGTACCTCGACGCCTTCGTCGATGCCAAGCACGGCTGGGCGGTGGGCGACAAGGGCGCCATCCTCGCCACCGCCGATGGCGGCGGCCCCTCCGTGAAGGCACGCTACAAGGTGACGCCGCCGGCCGTCCCGTCTCGCGTGCGCGCCGGCGAGCCGCTCGAGAGCTGGGGCACGGTCAAGCCGGCGCTGACGGGCGGGGACCGCATCGTGGTCTTCTGGGAGCACTTCATCGGGGGGCGCTGGGACATGGTCATGGCGCGGAAGCCCGCGGCCTCGTATCGCACTGTAGCTTCGTCGACCAGGTACAGCGTGAGCGTGGTGTTCAACGGGACCGGCAAGTGGCGAGTTCGTTCCACGGCCGGGAATCGCGAACCTGTGACCTCGGCGGTCAGGAAGTTCACGGTGTACTGACGCCGGCCGGCGGGATCGGGAACGATCGCCCGCCGACTCGCACGCGACTGTCGGGAGAGCTCGGGGAGCAGTGCCCGGCTCAACGGCGTCGCCTTCAGCGACGCCGGCAAGGGCCGGGCCGTGGACGAGACAGGCATCATCCTCGCGACTACGAACGGCCGCGTCTCTCCAGCGCCGACAGCGCCCAGTATCACCAGGATCCAGCCTGCCTCCGCCAAGCGTGGCGCGCGGCAACCAGCGCGCCGGGCCGCCGTCATGCAGACACTCCCGCGGGGAGAACCCTGCGGTCGAGCCCGGTCGTGCCCTCTGCAAAGGGCCGAGTCAAGAACGGTGGGCGAGATGTCGATACACATCCTTACACGCGTGTGTCCCAGCGCGGAACGAGCCTGGGGCAGTTGGCCAAGGGAGAGCGGCGCGAGCGCGCCGCAAATGAGCTGGGGGTGGCGCGAATGAGACCGCGAGTTTTCAGCGCAGGCAAGCACGGCGGGTCCGACGGCATCCGGGGGGGCTGTCGGCACAGAAGCACCGGTGTCGGGGCCACCGTCCTCCTCGTCAGCATTCTCGTGGTCATGGTGTTCGGCGCCGCGAGCGCCTCGGCCACAGCGGCGTCGAAGACCGGCAAGACGGTCTCCGCGATGCTTGAGCGTCCCGGCATGGTCTGGGCGCCTCACGCGGGGGCGGGCGCGACGCGGAGTCTGCCGGCGTTGGCGCCTCCCGTCGCCGCAAGTGCGTCCGGCGCACCTCGCGTCGGTTCCGGCGGCGCCATCTTCTACGACGGCTTCGAGGGGGGTATGTCGAGCTGGTCGGTGTGGTCGGCGAGCGGCGCCCCGGCGTGGGCCACCACCACGTATCGCGCCGCCGCGGGCTCGTCCTCCGCCTATTGCATGGGGAGTCAGATCCCCGGCCCCGGCCCCTACGCCAACAACATGAACACGTACATGAGGGCCGGTCCGTTCGATCTATCGAGCGTCACGGCGGCGACGTTCCGGTACAAGCTGTATTTCATCACTGAGATGGGCAAGGACTGGGTTTCTGCCATGGTCTCCATCGACGGCGACGCGTTCTATGGGCCGGGGTCGTCAGGGAGCAGCCAAGGCTGGGTCGACCGCAGCATTGATCTGACGGCAGTCCCGACCCTCGGCAACGTGTGTGGCAAGAGCCAGGTCTGGATTCTGTTCGTCTTTCAGAGCGACCCGGCGATCACCTACGAGGGCGCCTACGTGGACGAAGTCAGGGTGCTTTCGGGCTCCTCACCGACGCCCACACCGACGCCCAC
>JBAXRL010000752.1:0-2185 GCA_037131205.1 Actinomycetes bacterium
TTGAGGCGCTCGAGCAGGGCCATGTAGTCGATCTTGGCCTTGTAGCGGCCGTACAGCTCGAGCTCATCCTCCAGGATGCCGGCCTTCTCGGCGATCGCCTGGATGGGCTGCATGGTGGCGGCCTGGGCGATCTCGATATCGCTGGGCACCGGGGATTTGCGAACCATCGAACTCAACGCGTCCTCCTTTGTTTCCACACTTCCGCGCGTCTCACGGGGGGGCAGCCTGCGCCGAATGGCACGATGAAGCGCCTCCTTGTGATTGATTGTACAGGTGCGTAATCGAGAGGGTCAATTTCGTCAAGGGGACGAGAGCGGCCGGGCGGACGCGGGCGCCGGGACGGCGCCCAGACCCCGGCCTCAGGCGCCGCTGAAGCGCGTACGCGCCGCCGACTGGGCGGCCTCGTACACGACCTTGGCCGGCCGCCCCACGGCGGCGGCCACGCGGCGCACGTCCTCGTATTCGGGCGACACGGTAGCGAGCTTGCCGTCCACAAAGCTCAGGCGCACGCCCACCTTGAGCTTGCCGATCCTGATGGTCTCGTGGCGTTCCTCGGCGTACAGGCGCCCGCATGGCACCACGCGCAAACCGAAGGTCGAGGTCTCGGCGAAGATCAGCCCGGCCAGGCGCTCGCGGTCGGGCGCGGTGGCCAGCACGTGCAGCACGACGCCGGGGCGGCCCTTCTTCATGAGCGCCTGGCTTATCCACACATCGACGGCGCCGGCCTCGCGGAGCGCGTCGGCGGCGTGCCCCAGCAGCTCCGGGCTCATGTCGTCGATGCTGGTCTCGAGCAGCACGTGATCGCCGGGGCCGTGGCCGCCGGCGGCGTCCGCCCCGGCCTCCGCGGCGTCGGCGCCCGCGCTCGACTCCCCAGCGTCGCCCGACTCGATGACAACGACGCGCAGCAGATTGGGCCGGCCCGGCACTTCGCGCTGCCCGGCGCCATAGCCGGTGAGCTCGATGCGCCCCGCCGGGAGACCGGTGAACTCCTCTGCGAAGTGAGCGAGCAGCGCGGCGCCGGTGGGCGTCGTGAGCTCGCCCAGCGGCTGCCCGCCGGGCGCCGCGAGCCCGCCGGCCGTGGGCAGCCCTGCCAGCAGGGACAGCACGGCCGGCGCCGGCACGGGAAGCACGCCGTGCGCCGTCTCAACCGAGCCGTCGCCGAGCGCCGGCGGCGACGCCACGACGCGCTCTGGCGCCAAACGGTGCAAAAGTGACACGGCGCTGATCAGATCGATGGCCGTGTCGATGCTGCTGAGCTCGTGCAGGTGCTCCTCGTCGCGGCCGTGGACCTCGGCCTCGGCGGCCGCCATGCGCTCGGCGATCGAGGCGACGGCGTCGGCCACGGGCTGCTCCAGGTCCGACGCGTACATCGAGACGATCAGCTCGTCGAAGGTGGCGAAGCCGGGGCCGTCCGCGACCCTGAACGAGAGCGCCGTGAAGCCGCCGCGGCGCACCTCCTCGAGGGCGACCAGCCGCGGATCGATGCCGGCGGCGGCCAGCGCCGGCCGCACGACGTCGTCCAGTGGGCCGGGCTCGCCCACCCGCGCTCCGCACACGGCGAGAAGCGCGGCCACGAGCATGTCGCCGCTGATGCCGTTCGCGCAGTCGAGGTACAGGATCATCGCCGACACTCTACCCTCACAGAGCCGGAGTTGGACAGCCCGCGCCCAACAACCTCGGCAGCGCGGGCGGCGTCCTGTACAATGCCGGCATGCGCATCGCCCAGATCGCCCCACCGTGGATCACCGTCCCGCCCGCCGGCTACGGCGGCACGGAGTGGGTCGTGCAGCAGCTCTGCGACGGCCTCGTCGCGCGCGGGCACGAGGTGGTGCTGTACGCCACCGGCGATTCGCGCACGGCCGCCGAGCTCTGCGCCCTCTTCCCGCGGCAGATGCCCGAGGTTCTGGGCCAGACCAGCTACGACGCGCGCCACGTCTCGTTCGCCTTCGCCGACATCGAGCAAGGCGATTTCGACCTCATCCACGATCACTCCGGCTTCCTCGGCATCGCCTTCAGCCGCTACCTGGCCGCGCCCATGGTCCACACGGTGCACTGCGCCTTCGACGAGCAGGCCTACGGCTTCTACGAGCAGTTCCGCAGCGAGGTCGCCTACATCGGCATCAGCGAGTACCAGCAGTCGATGGCGCCGGCGGGCATGAACTGGGCCGGCCTCGCCTACAACGCC
>JBAXRL010000753.1:0-2182 GCA_037131205.1 Actinomycetes bacterium
CTCGACGACACCGACTTCCGCCGCGCCGTGAGCCGCTACCTCATGACGCAGGTCTACGAGCAGATCCGCGGGGAGGCGCCGAGCGTCTGAGTCGCGCTCATCCGCGCCTCCGCGGCGTCGGCGTCGGTCGGCGGGCGCCCGACGCCCAGGCCGGCGACCGTCAGGCGCCCGCGGCGCCGCACTACGACGCCAGCGAGTTCCCTATCCTGGGCTTGCCGACCGGCGCCCTGGCCTTCGACTTCGGCAGCGAGGACGGCTTGACGAACGTGCTGCCCTTCGGCCCGAGCTTCACGGCCTTGTGCAGGGCGCTGCCGCGCAGCAGCTCGCTCCACGAGAGGAACCAGACGGTCCAGCCGTCGCCCCACTCGCCGGCCACCGGGCTGCCGCTGACGGTCACCGGGTCGCCGGGCATGGCGAGCTCGTAGTAGGTCTGCGCGTGCTCCGGAGAGAGGTTCACGCAGCCGTGGCTGACGTTGGCGTAGCCCTGCGAGCCCACCGACCAGGGGGCGGCGTGCATGAAGTTGCCGCTCCACGTGAAGAGCACCGACCACGGCACCATGATGTCGTAGTCGGGCCCCACCATGTGGGCCGGGTTCTGCTTGTAGATCGCCAGGTAGGAGCCGTTGGGCGTGTCCTTGCCGGGCCTCCCGGTGCTGATCGGCCACGTGGCCCAGAGGCGCTTGTCCCTGTAGATGCGCACGTGGTGGGCGCTGGCGCTGGCCACGGCGATCAGCGACTCGCCGATCTGGAAGTCCTGCCTGACGGTGTGCACGCCGAACACGCCGGGCGCGCCCTCCACGCCGTCCAGGTGGCCGACGACACGCACCTTGATGTGCTGCGGCCAGTAGGCGCGCGGGCGAAAGTAGAGGGTGGTGCTGTTGTCCCAGTACCATGCTCCGTCGACGCGCCTGGAAGCCCACAGGTGCAGCGACTCCTCCACTGCTTTCTTGTCCGTGATGGGCTGGCTGAACTGCAGCATGATGGGCATGCCGACGCCGTAGGTGAGGCCGTGGCCCTGGAAGATCTGCGCCGAGAACGTGGCCTTGGGCTTCAGCGTGCGGAACTTGCCGGTCTTGACGACGCTGCGTCCGGCGTCGTCGAGAGCCGTGACCTTCACCGTGTAGCTGGTGTCGGTGTTGAGCGCCCACCGGCTGTGCCAGGAGGTGGCGGAGTCGTTGAGCGCGCCGGTCACCGCGTCGCCGGACGTCTTGACGGCGACCTTGACGAGCGTGCCCCCGCGCACCTGCACGGTGATCCCGTTCTGCGGTTTGGCGCTCTGACTGCCGCCGCCGGGCTTGATGGAGATGTGGGCGCTCGGCGTCGAAGGGGAGGGAGAGGGGGAGGGAGAGGGGCTCGAGGAGGCGGAGGGCGCGAGGCTGGGCCCGCAGGCGACGACGACCAGGCCGAGGCCAAGGGTCGCCGCGATGGCGGCGAGCACGCCCGCGCCGCGTCGTACGCGCGCCCACGCCGGCCGCCCTGGTGCACTGCCTGGCCGCGCTGATCCGTGCCGATGAGCCGTGTGCGCCTCGCTTCTCATGGCCCGCAAGGGCGCGCCGCTTGCGCGCGACACCGGCGAGCCCCTTCATCTTGCGGGTGGTGAAGGAGGAAGCATACCAAGCGCACGCCGCCGCAGCGCGGCGCTGCACCGCGGCGAGCCATCATCGGCGGCTCGCCGCTTTCGCATCGGCAAGACCGCCGGTATTCTGCCGACGAGCCCGCGGCGCCGTCGGCTGCGGAGACGCATGCTCGGTCGCGCAGGCCGTTCGTGCGCGGTGCTGTAAGCTGGTCTCGAGATCGTCGACTGCGGCGCTCCGCGATGAGCGCCAGGTCGGCAGAGAGTGCAACCAGGTAGCCGGTGGGCCAATCAATGAGCACGGACCCGTCCCCGATCGCCTTCTCCTTGTGGCTGCGTCATGCGCAGGCGGCGCTTGCTGAGGAGCAGCCCGCCGAGGCGCCGTGCGGCGACTGCAACGCCTGCTGCCGCACATCACACGTCATCCACGTTCGCACGGAAGAGAAGCGCACCCGCTCGCGGATACCCCGCAAGTTCCTGCTGCCGGCCCCCGGTCTGCCGCCCGGCAACCTCGTGCTCGGCTACGACCAGGCGGGATGCTGCCCCCTGCTCGTCGGCGGCCGCTGTTCCATCTACGAGGATCGGCCGCTGGCTTGCCGCACCTACGAC
>JBAXRL010000754.1:0-2177 GCA_037131205.1 Actinomycetes bacterium
CTCGACTTCGCGGCCGCCGTCGAGTCTCTGGCCGACAGGTACGGCATCCAGCTCGAGTACGAGGAGTCGAGCGCGCGCGGCGACGCGGAGCGTCACCGCCGCGAGCGCCTGCGCGCCCTTCTGGAACAGGCGACCGCCTACTACGAGCGCGTGCTGCACGACGCGGGAGCGGCGGCGCCCGCCCGCGAGTACCTCAAGCGGCGCGGTCTCGGCGACGACGTGTGCCGCCGGTTTCGCCTGGGCTTCAGCCTCGCCGGATGGGACAAGCTGCGCGAGGCGGCGCGCGCCAGGAAGTTCAGCGACCAGGATCTGCTGGACGCCGGCCTGGTCGTGCCCGGCAAGAGCGGGCGGCCCTACGACCGCTTTCGCGGGCGCATCATGTTCCCGCTCGCCGACGACCGCGGGCGCACGCTGGGCTTCGGGGCGCGCACCATGGGCGACGAGAAGCCCAAGTACCTCAATTCGCCGGAGACGCCGCTGTACCACAAGAGCGAGGCGGTCTTCGGCCTGCACTCCGCCAAGGCGGCGGCGGGGCGCGAGGACCGCGTCTACGTCGTGGAGGGCTACACCGACGTGCTCGCCCTGGTGCAGGCCGGCGTGGCCAATGTCGTCGCCAGCATGGGCACGGCGCTCACCGAGCAGCAGCTCACGCGGCTCGCCCGCGTGACGAGGAATCTGTACCTGTGCTTCGACGCCGACGCCGCCGGCCTCGGCGCCATGAGCCGCGCTCTCACGCTGGGTCGCAAGATGGGCCTCAGCCTGCACGTGGTCCGTGTCCCCGACGGTCTCGACCCCGCAGACTACGTGCTCTCCGGGGCCGGCGGCGAGGGTTTTCGCCGGCTTGCCGCCGCCGCGCAGACGTTGCTACAATTCCACGTTCGCGTGGCGCTCGCGACGCACGACCTCGACAAGCCCGACGGAAGGGCAGGCGCGTTTGCGCAACTCAAGGGGGTCCTCTCCGAGGCGGCGACGCCGATAGAACGCGACGAGGAGCTGCGGTACGTCGCAGGCAAGCTGCAGCTTTCGACCGAGAGCGTGCGCTACCTGCTCGCGGGGAGCGGACGGTCTACCGAAGGCGGAGACGCCGCCGGGGAGGGCCGCCGGGCGCCGGGGAGCGGCGGCGCGGCGGCCGCCGTCGGCGGCGCCCACGAGCTCGAAGTGCGCTTTCTCGCCGGCTGTCTGGCGCAGCCCCAGGAGGGGCTCGCCGTGCTGGCCGGCCTCGACGAGGGCTACTTCGCCACCGCCGAGACGCGCGCCGCGTTACGCGCTGTGAAGGCGCGCCTGGCGCGCGAGGCAGCGGGGGATACCCTGCAGACCGCGGCGCAAGCCGCGGACGACGACGACGGCGAAGCTCTTGCGGAGGTCGTTGTCAGGGCCGGCCGGGAGAGGTTCACGGCGACCGTCGTCGACGAGCTCTTTCTGCGGCTGCAGGAGGCTCACGTGAGCCGCCGCATCGCGAGGCTCAAGGTCATGGCGAAGACCGACGAAAGCGGGAAGCAGGGCGAGGAGCTGATACGGCTGCAAGCGGTGCGCCGCGCGCTGCGCGAGGCGCTCCGCGCGATCCCGGTGGACGAGGAGCCCGACCAAGGCTAGGGGACGACACACTTGACCGATTTCGCAGAAGACCGCGGCAAACCTACGGAGTCCGCCGAGCTCGCCATCGACGAGGTGCGCGCGCTCGTGGACGAAGGTCGCGAGCAGGGCTACCTGGCAGGCGATCACATCGCCGACGCCCTGCAGGACGTCGAGCTCAGCCTCGACCAGATCGACGGCATCTACAACCTGTTCGCCGATCTCGGCATCGACATCCTTGAGGGCGAGAACGCCGCCTCCGGAGTGGGCGACGCGAAGCCCGAAGAAGAGATCGCCCCCAAGCTGGACCTCTCGGTGAAGACGCCCACCAACGATCCGGTGCGCATGTACCTCAAAGAGATCGGCAAGGTGCCGCTGCTCACCGCCGAAGAAGAGGTGTCGCTGGCCAAGCGCATCGAGCGCCGCGACATCGACGCCAAGCGCAAGCTCATCGAGGCCAACCTGCGCCTCGTCGTCTCCATCGCCAAGCGCTACGTGGGCCGCGGCATGTTGTTCCTGGATCTCATCCAGGAAGGCAACCTCGGCCTCATCCGCGCCGTCGAGAAGTTCGACTACCGCAAAGGCTACAAGTTCAGCACCTACGC
>JBAXRL010000755.1:0-2175 GCA_037131205.1 Actinomycetes bacterium
TGGCCATACGGCGGCGCAGCGGCTACCTGCCCGGTGAGCTGAGCCTCTACGGCAGGCTCACCGGGGACGAGACGCTGCGCTACTTCGCCAACCTGCGCGGCGGCGTGGATCCCGGCTCCGTGCGCGCTCTCTGCGAGCGCCTCGACTTCGATGCGGGCAAGAAGGTCGCCGACCTCTCCACCGGCAACAGGCGCAAGCTCGGCCTCATCCAGGCGCTCATGCACAGGCCGGAGCTGCTCATCCTCGATGAGCCCACCGCCGGCCTCGACCCGCTGGTGCAGCACGAGCTCTACCACCTCGTCGAGGAGGCCAGGGAGGCGGGGCAGACCGTGTTCCTGTCGTCACACAATCTTCCCGAGGTGCAGCGCGTCTGCGACCGCGTGGCCTTCATTCGAGAGGGCGAGCTGGTGGCGCTCGAGGACGTCGCGGCGCTCACGGGGCGCGCCGTCCGCGAGATCGAGGTGACGTTCGCGGCGCCCGTGCCCGCCGCCGCCTTCGAGGGCGTGGACGGAATCACCGGCGTGACGGCGAACGGGGCCGGCCCCGGTCCCGCAGCCGGCCCCGGCGCCGGCCCCGGTCCCGCAGCCGGCCCCGGCGCTCGGACACTCCGTCTCACCGTGAACGGCTCGCTCGACGCTACCGTCAAGATGCTTGCCCGCTACGAGGTCGTCACGCTGACCAGCCGCGAGCTCGACCTGGAGGACGTCTTTCTGACCTTGTACGGAGAGCGGCTCGGCGCCGCCGGGCGCGCGCCGTCGGGCGCGGGCGAGGAGGCCGGCGATGCTGCGTGACCCGTTTCTCAAGAGCCTCCGCGACCAGGCCCGCGGCCTGATCTTCTGGGTGATCGGCATCGCCGCCTACGTCGCCCTGCTGATGTCCGTGTACCCCAGCGTCAGGGACAGCGCCGGGCAGTTGCAGGGTTACGTCGACAACCTGCCCGAGGCGTTCCGCACGGCCTTTCTCGGATCGGGAGGGGACTTCTCCTCGCCGCGGGGATTCATCAACACGGAACTGTTCTCGTGGCTGGGGCCGATCGTCTTCATCGCCTTCGCCGTGGGAACCGCCAACCGTGCTTTGGCCGGGGAGGAGGAGGACGGCACGCTGAGCCTGCTGCTGGCCTACCCGCTCTCGCGGCGTGGCCTTGTGCTGCAGAGGTTCGCGGCGATGATGGTGAGCATCGGCGTGCTGGGCCTCGCTTTCTGGCTGTCGCTGGTCGTCGCCACCGCGCTCGCCGGCATGGACGTCGGCGCCGGCGCGCTCGCGCAGGCGCTGCTGCTGTTCACGCTGCTCGGCCTGGCGGTCGGCAGCGTCACCCTGGCGGTCGGGGCGGCGACCGGCCGCAAAGCGGCGGGCGTCGCCGCCGGCGCCGGGGTCGGCGTGGCGATGTACCTCCTCAACACGCTGGGCCAGATCAACGCGACGCTCGAGCCCTACCGCGTGCTCTCGCTGTTCCGCTACACAGGTGGCACCACGCCGTTGGGCCGCGGGCTCGGAGCCGTCGACGTCGCGGTACTCGTTGGCACGACGCTGGCGCTCCTCGCCGTGACCTTGATCCTGTTTGAGCGCCGCGACATCCGCGTGTGACGGCGGGCGGGGGGGGCGGCGGGCGCGGGACGCGCCCGCCGCCCGCTCACGCTAGCTCCAGCCCTGCTTCCGGAACAGGAGCAGCATGACGACCACGGCCAGCACCTGCGTGGCCAGCCCGAAGGTGAGGAAGGCCGTCCAGCCGGTGATGTTGAGCACCAGCCGGCCGAAGTTCATGCCGAAGAAGCCGGTGAGCCAGGTCAGCGGCATGAAGATGGTGGCCACGATCGTCAGTCGCTTCATCACGGCGTTCAGCCTGTTGGACACGGTGGACAGGTAGACGTCCATGGCGCCCGTCGTGAGGTCGCGGTAGCTGTCGATGAGGTCGCTGATGCGGATCAGGTGGTCGTAGACGTCGCGGTAGTAGCGCTCCGCCTCGGGCGTCATGCCGGGGATCTCGACCATGCCGGTGGCGACGCGTGCAAAGAGGTCGCGCTCCGGGGCGATCACCTTGCGCAGGCTCACGAGCGTGCGCTTGATGGCGAAGACCTCCTGGAGCTGGGCGTCGTCGGGGGTCTGGAAGATGCGGTCCTCGACGGTGTCGATGCGCTCGTCGAACTCACTGAGCAGAGGGAAGAAGCTGTCCACCAG
>JBAXRL010000756.1:0-2174 GCA_037131205.1 Actinomycetes bacterium
GTCTCGCGCGGCACGGGCACGCGCACCGCGGACGCGGCGTCGAACGAGGACGTGTGGATGGCCGGCATGAGCTCGGGCGCGAAGAAGGCGCGCATCGTCTGACGCACCATGTCGGTGCCGATCACACGCGTGATGCCGAGGCGGTGGGCGAGCTCGGTGGCGAGCGTGCTCTTGCCCACGCCGGTGGCGCCCCCGATGAGGACGATCAGCGGCGTCTCGAGGCGGCGCAGGGTCTGCCACTGGCGAAAGCGCCGGATGAGGATGTCGCCCTCCTGGTCGCCGAGCTGCTCCCGGGCGATCTTGTGCAGGTCGGCGTGAGTGAGGGCCGCCGGCCCGCGGCGCCGCAGGCGCCGCTCCACGGCGGCCGCCACGCCGTAGGCCTGCTCGGGCGCCAGCCCGGTGGCCATGAGCGTCTGCGCCAGGAGGCCCTTACTGAACGGCGCCTGGTCGCCCTCGTCGATCAGCCGCGCGTCACGGTCGTCGGTCACCGTCAGGCCTCCCCATCCGGACGCCCGCCGCCGCGGCCACCGGCCGGCCAGCCGCGGTCGCGGGCCGCGAAGCGCGCCCCGGCCAGCCGCTCGAGCTCGTCCACGACGAGGCCCAGATCGCCCTCGCGGGCGAGCGGCTCGTTGTCGCAGAACACCAGCTCGCGACCGGCCGCGGCGGCGGCCTCGGCGACCACGTCCACGGCCGCCGCCTTGATCTCGGTAAGGAAGACGTCGGCCTCCCTGGCGGCGCGCGCCACGTCCGCGGCCAGCTTGCCGCGGTCGGCGAGGCTGGTGGAGACGAGGACGACGTCGGCGCCGTGGTCGTCGGCAAGCGCCTGCGCGAGCCGCGGCACGGCGCCCTCGGGGGCCGTGGTGAAGAAGGCCACCTTGCGGCCGCGGATGGGCTGCGCCGGCCGCGGCCGAAGCACCGTCCGCACGATCCGCAGATCCGGCTTGACGGCCGCCGCGGCCGCGACCAGCGCCGCTACGTCGGCGGCCGCGGCGAACGGCGGCTCGCACTGCGTCAGCACGAGCGCGTCGCTGAGGAGCAGCCGGTAGGTACCGAGATAGCCGGTGATGTAGTCCGGCGGCTGGCCGGCCCCGGCCACGCAGATCGTGGCGTCGCACCTGACCGGCGGTACTACGGCGCCGCTGCCCTCGAAGACGGCCAGCGCCGCGCCGCTGGCTTCCACGAGCGGCAGCGCCTCGCGCACGTTGTCGTCGTAGGGCGCGCCGGCCAGGCCGCCGCCGCAGCGGCGGCAGCCGATGGTAGTGACGCCGGCCAGGACGGCGTCCTCGTAGCAGTCGCTGGCGGCGTGGCGGCCGGCGCGCGAGGCCGCCAGAAGCTCGGCCGCGCCCAGGCCGTCGCCGCCGCGCACAAGCTCGGGCCGCGGCGGGCCGCCGCGGCCCATGGCGACCACGACGACGCCGCCGCGGTCCGCGAGCCGGCCGTCGAGCCGCCGCGCCAACCAGCCGCTGACCGCCGTCTTGCCCACGCGCTTGCCGGCGCCGATCACACCGAGCGCCGGCATGGCGTCCAGGCGCGCGAAGAGCTGCGGCGCGACCCGCGTGTCGGCGGCCTCGTAGCGCGCGCCCTCGGCCAGCGCGGCGCTCATCAGGAGAAAACGTTCGCGGTAGCCGATCACGGGCTCGTCGGAGAGGTCGATCAAGGCCTCCGCGCGCGCCGCGCGCAGAGTCATGCGCACCGCGTCGAGCACGGCGGCGACGTCGTCGCCGCCGGGCGCGATCGCAACGAGCAGCGGCAGGCCGAGCTCACTTGCCAGGCCGCTCAGGGCCGCGGAGGGCGCGGCCGCGAGGCCTGGCGCGGCCGCGAGGCCTGGCGCGGCCGCGAGGCCTGGCGCGGCCGCGAGGCCCGGCGCGGCCGCGAGGCCTGGCGCGGCGGCGGAGCCGCCGCGCAGCTTCTCGCGGCCCCCCGCGAAGATGCCGGCGCCCACATCGTAGCGCCGCCGCAGCCCGTCGAGGGCGGCGGCCACCACGGGTGGATAGTGCTCGCCGTCGATCACGACGACGGCGCGCGGCAGGGCGTCCCCTATCGCCGACCCCCCTCGGGAGCGGGGCAGATGTACTTCTCGAACGACGCCGTGGACGGCACGAAGTCGATGAGCGTCTCGGTGCCGTGGAAGGGGTACTTGCGCACCACCTCCACGCGGTCGCCGTCGAGGCGCA
>JBAXRL010000757.1:0-2171 GCA_037131205.1 Actinomycetes bacterium
TGACGGCGCGCTGGACGGCGTCTTTGACGGCGCGCTGAACCTCGGGCACCGCCTCAGTATGGCGGGGCGGGGTCCAGGTTCAATGGGTGACGGGGAACGTCAACGCGGGGCCGAAACGACACCCGGCGGCGCAGGCTCGGGCCGCCGCCGGCGAGGATCAGACTCGCCAGGCCTTCTGGCTGCGTCAGGGCATACGCCATCGCCGGCATGCCTCCCCACGAATGGCCAAAGACGTGCACGCGGTCCAGCCCGAGAGCGCGACGCACGACGGCGACTCCGTCGAGGTAGAGACCTACGGTGTAGATCGACGGGTCTTTCGGGACGTCAGAGTCGCCGCAAACCAGCTGGTCGTAGAAGACGAGCTGGCGTCCGGTGACTGCCATCGCCTCCAGCGGCTCGAAGGAGTCCCACGTGAATCCGGGGCCGCCATGCAGGCAGGTCAGGGGCAGCTTCCCCGGCTCAGAGGCAGTGCCCACCACCCGGTACCAGATCCTGTAGCCGCGGAAGGGAACGTAGCCTTCCTCGGTCGAGACCGGCGGGGACATGGCCTTTCTCCCTCCCCCGACTTCGACTGTCTCCGAGACCGCTCCCCGCGGCGTGCATCTCAGAAGTCGCGCCAGATGAGACGTGTGCTCCCGCGCGGCGAGGAGCTCAAGCTGATGCGCTTGTTCGCCTCACTCGTAGTGGGTCCACATTTTGAGCACCTTGACGGCATGTCCGTCGGTGAGCACCTGGTAGACGAGGCGGTGCTGGATGTTGCCGCGCCGCGAGCAGGCGCCTCTGAGGTCACCGACGAGCTTCTCGAACGGCGGCGACTGGAACGGATCGGCCTGATGACGGCAAGCAGCTCCTCGGCCTTCGGCTTCAGGCCGGCCGCGGCGAGCTTCTTCGCGTCCTGGCGCGCCTGCCTCGCGTACAGCAGTCGCCGGCTCACCAATCGAGCTCGCCCTCGAGCTCAGCGGCCGGAGCCGCCATACCATCGAGGATGGACGCGCGCATGCCGGGGATGGAGACCAGATAGAGCGTCTCCTGAACGGCGCGCCAGTCGTCCTCCGAGACGAGCACGGCTTTGCCACGCTTGCCGGTGATCTGCCCGGGTTCGTGCGACTGCGAGACGTCGTCGAGAAGCTTGTAGAGCTGCTTGCGCGCTTCGGTGGCGCTTGTAGTCGTCATCGCGAACCTCCTGATACGTACGGAAAAGCGCACGAAAAGAGACGCTGGAACTCGAGCGCGCGGAGTCGCGGCGAACGCACCGCGCATGAGCAAACGCGGCCCGGCCTGCCGCTGTGCGGCGGACCTTCTGGCGTTCTGCTCGATGCGCATGTTGGTCAGACCTCGCCGAAACGTACTCGACGCGACGGCCTGCAGGAGGCGTCCACGGCCGTGCGCACGGATTCCACGACAGTCGGCGGGTACGGTCACTCGCCATTGCCCTCAGCCGAACAGCCAGGGAGGCGGCACAGTGGCCGCCCTCCTGTCAATGCGTCGTGAGGGACCGGAGCGCCGGCCCCGCTTCCGCCCTGCGCGACTACTTCAGCTCGAAGACCACGACCACGCTTGCGCTGATGTCGAGCCGACCCGGCTCGATGGGCACGGCCCTGGCCGCCCCGGCCATGTCGGACGTGCTGTACATCGGGCCGGGAACCAGGCCCACATCGCTCGAGCTCATGCTCAGCACCCCTCCGACGCTCTTGCCGGCGGCCTTGGCCATCGCCGCGGCGCTCTTCCGGGCGTCGGCCACGGCCCCCTCGATCGCCTTCGCGCGGGCGGGCGCCGGATCGTCGATGGTGAACGTGGGGCCGCTGATGTTGTTGGCGCCCGCGGCGTTTGCCGCCGAGATGATCTCGCCGAGCCTGGCGATGTCGCGCACCTTGACCCGCACGCTCAGCGACGCCTGGTAGCCGGTGATGACCTGCTTGCCGTCCTGGTCGACGGTCTGTGGGTAGACGCTGACGTCTTGCGTCTGGATGTCCTCGTCGGCGATGCCCTGCTTCTTGAGCGAGGAGGCGATCTGCTCGGCCGTCCTGGAGGCCTCGTCGAGAGCCGACTTGGCGTTGGGCGACATCGTGCTGACGCCGAAGGACATCTCGGCGGTGTCCGGCACGGCCTGAGTGGCGCCGGCGCCGGAGGCGGTCACGGTGTTGGCGGCGGCGCCTGCCGTGGTGGTGGTG
>JBAXRL010000758.1:0-2169 GCA_037131205.1 Actinomycetes bacterium
GACATCGACCTGTGCGGCGTCATCGTCACCAACCCCGCCAAGGAGGGGAAGACCGTCGGCGAGCTGCTCGGCCGCCCCTGCGACGTCAAGATGACCACCGACTTCGAAGCCGTGCTTGCGCAGAAGCCCGACGTGGTCTGCATCAACACGCAGAGCAACCTCGACGAGATCGAGCCGCAGATCGTGCCCGCCGTGAAGGCCGGCTGCAACGTCGTCTGCATCGCCGAGAAGCTCGCCTACCCGTGGGCCAGCGACCCCGCGCGCGCCGAGCTGTTCGACAAGCTCGCCAAGGAGCACGACGTCACCATCCTCGGCACCGGCATCAATCCGGGCTTCGTGCTCGACGCCCTCATCGTCATGTGGACCAGCATCTGTCTGCGCGTCGACTCCATCGAGGCCTCGCGCGTCAACGACCTCTCGCCGTTCGGCCCCACCGTCATGACCGGCCAGGGCGTGGGCACCACCGTCGCGCAGTTCGAGAAGGGCGTCGCCGACGGCTCCATCGTCGGCCACATCGGCTTCCCCGAGAGCATCATGCTGATCGCCAGGGCCATGGGCTGGGACATCGACGAGATCGTC
Organism: Actinomycetes bacterium; assembly: GCA_037131205.1. GTDB lineage: Bacteria > Actinomycetota > Thermoleophilia > UBA2241 > UBA2241 > CAIXSE01. Next base: position 580 of record JBAXRL010000758.1, read on the forward strand.
GAGACCCGCGAGCCCATCGTCACCAAGGTCGAGCGTTCCACTGCTTGCGTACACGTGGCCGCCGGCGACGTGGCCGGCTGCCGGCAGGTGGGCAAGGGCTACAGCAAGGGTGAGCTCAAGATCCACCTCATCCACCCGCAGCAGATCCACCCGCAGATGGCCGACCAGGGCACCGGCGACTACATCAGGATCGTCGGCGACCCCAACGTCAACATGGCCAACACCCCCGAGATCCCCGGCGGCAAGGGCACCTACGCGAGCGCCGGCAACTACATCCCGCTGCTCCCCGGCGCGCCCGCCGGCATGCAGACCGTCGTCGACCTGCCGATCCCGCGCTTCTGGGCTCCCACGGTCTGAGAGGGGTGACCGCTTTGACAGACGCCACTCACTGCCAGGCCGGCGACTGGGTCGAGGTGGAGCGCGTGCTCCTCGAGCCGGCCGACCGCTCGACGAACCTGCCGCCGGAGACGGCGGAGAAGCCGCTGCGTATGTGGATCAAGGGCTTCGCCCAGGCCGCAGGCGCACTGGGCGACGCCATGACCATCGAGACCATGACGGGGCGCCTGGTCGAGGGCGCGCTTTCGGCCATCAACCCGGGCTACTTCCACACCTTCGGCAACCCCATCCCCGAGCTCGCCCACGTGGGCGTTGACCTGCGCGCGCGGCTCGCCGACTACCACGCCTCGGAGGCGGATGCCGGCACGCCGGCCGCCGGCTCCGCGCCGAAAGGCGGTGCCTGATGGCCACCAGATTCGACGCCATCATGGCGCGCCGCGGCGAGATCATGCTGAACGCGCTGGGCATGGACTACAGCGTGTTCGAACAGAGCCCCATCGCCTTCGACTACGAGGGCATGATGGCGGCGCACGGTTACAGCCTCGACGACATCGTCGCCATCCAGACCAGGGCCGGCGTGGGCAACACGCCCCTCCTCGAGCTCAGGAACCTCACCGACGTGGTCAGGTCGATGAGCGCGCCCGGCAAGGGCGCCCGCATCTTCGTCAAGGACGAGGCCGCCAACATGGCCGGCGCCTTCAAGGACCGCCGCGCCAGCGTGAGCATCCACGTGGCCAAGGAGAAGGGCTACGAGGGCGTCATCGCCGCCACGTCGGGCAACTACGGCGCCGCCGTCAGCAGCCAGGCGGCGCGCTACGGCCTCAAGTGCATCATCGGCCAGGAGACCTTCGACAGCCGCCACATCGGCCAGCCCGAGATCGTCGAGAAGAGCCGCATCTGCGAGGCCTTCGGCGCCGAGGTCATTCAGCTGACCGTCGGCCCCGAGCTGTTCTTCCACATGGTGGAACTGCTCGACCAGACCGGCTACTTCGCCGCCTCGCTGTACAGCTCGTTCGGGGTCAGCGGCATCGAGACGCTCGGCCTCGAGATCGCCAAGGAGATGACGGCGCTCACCGGGGCGCCGCCGACGCACTGCGTGATCACCCACGCCGGCGGCGGCAACACCACGGGCACCGCCCGCGGCCTCAAGCGGGCGGGCGCCGGCGACACGCAGATCATCAGCGCCTCGGTCGACCTGAGCGGCCTGCACATGGCCAGCGACAACGACTTCAACCGCAAGAGCTTCACCACCGG
>JBAXRL010000759.1:0-2169 GCA_037131205.1 Actinomycetes bacterium
ACGCCTACCGGCGCACCATGCACCGCCGCGCCGCGGAGGCCGACAAACGCCGCGCCGAGCGTCGCGCGGCGGCCTGGACGGTGGCCCGCGAGGCCGCCGACCTGTTGCGCTCGCGCTACGGCGCCACGCGCGTGCTCGCCTTCGGCTCGCTCGCTGATGGCACGTATTTCAGCGAGCGCTCAGACATCGACCTCGCCGCCGAGGGGCTTCGCCCCAGCGATCACTTCGCCGCCCTGGGGCGCCTTCTCACTCTGTCGCGCGACTTCGAGCTCGACCTCGTCGACCTGGGCGCGTGCCCCCCCGGCCTCAGCGCCGTCATCCTGGCCGCAGGCGTCCCGCTGTGAGCAACGGTGACTACCGTGCCGTTGCCGGGCGCATTAGGCAGGAGCTCACGGCCCTCGAAGCGGTGGCTGCGCGGGCGAGCGGTGCATGGGCCGAAGCCGCGCAGAGCCCCGGCGGCTACAACGTGGACGCGGCCGCGCTCAACCTTCACGGCTTCTACGCCGGCCTCGAGCGCGTCTTTCTCGTCGTGGCTGAGCGCATCGACATGGCGGTGCCATCCGGCGCAAGTTGGCACCGGGAACTGCTGCGGCAGATGGCCGTCGAGCTGCCCGACACACGCCCTGCCGTCATCTCTGAGGAGCTGGCCGACGAGCTCGACCGGTACCGTGGTTTTCGCCACGTGGTGCGCAACGTCTACGCCTACGTGCTCGACGCGCACCGCGTGGGTGAGCTGGTCGGGGGTCTCCCGCCAATGCTCGCACGCCTCCGCACCGCGCTGACCGGGTTCGCCGCAGCCCTGGACCAGATCGCTGAGGGCTGAGGGTCACGCGGGGCCGAGGTCAGCGCGCCGGGGCCGCCCGGCTCCCGGGCCGCCGCACAGACGACGGTGCTGTCTGCGGCGTGAGTCCCCTGAGTAGCACATCACGGGCCTGCAGCAAGGTGGACGTCCGGCGGTGGCGCGGCGGGGCGGCTGCACGGTGAACGCTGAGGCCGTGCGCAGTCGCCTACACTTCCTCGCCCTCGATGCCACTGACATCGAGCTCACGGTGATCATCCTGCACCGACAGCACGACGACCTCGGTCGCGCCCCGGCGATAGATCACTCGGCATGGGTGCACCAGCACTTCCCGAACGGCTGCGCGCTGGACCTCCGGGACCATGCGACCTTGGTCGGTAAAGACCGCCAGAGACCCCTTCTTCTCTTCGAGACGGTCGAACCAGCGCACGGCCGCAGCCGGGTGCTCGGCGGCGATGTAGGCGAAGTCCTCGGCGACGTGCTCCTCGGCCAGCGGCGACCAGATCACTCTCACTTGAGCAAGCGCTTCCGCAGCCGGGCGACCACTTCCTCATGGGGGATGCCCTCGCCCCGCGCGATCTGCTCCTCCGCGACCCGCACGTCCGGGAGCAGGGCGATCTCGTCGAGGAGGCCTTCGTAGACGCCGACGTCCATCGCGACGGCGGCGCTGCGACCATGCTGGGTGAGCACCACGGGCCGCTGGGCGGCATGGAACTGGTTGAGCATCGCGGACGTGTTGGCGCGAAACTCGGTGATCGGCAGGACCTCGGCTGAGGGACGCAATGGCGGCATCGGTGGCCTCCTTGGAGTGACGCTATCACATGCATCTTTGCGTACGTCACGAGGTCAATGAGAGCAAGTGGGCGAGGGTATAATGAAGTCGCGAGCAGCCGACGAAGGGACGTCATGGAGACCAAGAGATTCATCTCCTACCAAGAGGGCGAACTGTTTGTGGGCTGGCTGGAGGAGTACCCGGACTACCGCACGCAGGGCGCGACCATGGATGAGCTCAAGAAGAACCTCCAAGACATCTACAGTGAGCTCACCTCCGGGCAGATCCCTTGCGTGCACAAGGTGGGTGAGTTGAGCGTCGCGTGAAGCGCTCCGAGCTCATCCGGCGCTTGGGGTCGGCAGGGTGCGTGCTCATCCGGCATGGCGGCAACCATGATTGGTACCAGAACCCGTCAACCAAGGTGAGCCAGCCTGTGCCTCGGCACAGAGAGATCGCCGACACCTTGGCGAAACACATTCTCAAGATGCTGCAGTAAGGGCCTATCCCGTTAGGTCTGCACGCGCGGATACGCCCGTGGACACGTCGCGGATGCGGCCCCTCCCCGATCCCCACGTAGCTGGGCTACGAGGGGACCGTC
>JBAXRL010000760.1:0-2165 GCA_037131205.1 Actinomycetes bacterium
ACACGACCGTCTGAGGGGAAGGTAGCCCTCCGCCCCTACGTTTTCACCCGCCGCGAGTGGCGAAGCCGCCAGGGAGACCTGCCAGGGAGACCCCCCAGGGAGACCCGCCAGGGAGACCCGCCAAGGAGACCGAGGAGATGAAGATGGTGCGCCACGAGTCCATCCCGCACCCCTCTTACGAGGAGTACCCGGTCGAAGAGACGAAGCGCCGGGCGGCGGAGCTCTCCTCCGAGATGCGGCGGCGGCGCACGGTGCGCGACTTCTCCGAGCGACTGGCTCCGCGCGCGGTCATCGACGATTGCCTGCGGACGGCCGGCTCCGCGCGCGGTCATCGACGATTGCCTGCGGACGGCCGGCGCCGCGCCGAGCGGCGCCAACATGCAGCCCCGGCACTTCGTCGTGGTCGGCGACGCGGCGCTCAAGCGAGAGATACGCTTTGGGGCCGGAGAACGCGGAGCGCGAGCTCTACGGTCACAGGGCCTCAGCGGAATGGCTGGACGCGCCGGCCGCGCTGGGCGCCGACGAGCACAAGCCGTTCCTCGAAACCGCTCCGTATCCGATCGCGGTCTTCGCCAGGGAGTACGGCGTGCTCCCGGATGGGCGGAAGGTCAAGCACTACTACGTGCGGGAGTCGGTCGGCATCGCGACCGGCATCCTCATCACGGCGATCCACCACGCAGGGCTGGTATCGCTCACCTACACGCCGAGCCCGATGGCGTTCCTGAGCGACATCCTCGGGCGCCCCTCGAACGAGCGTCCCTTCCTGATCCCGGTGGTGGGCTTTCCGGCGGCGGAGGCGCGGGCCCCGGCGCTCACGAAGGAGTCGCTGGAGGAGATCACCACGTTTCTGTAGACGGTCGTGTAGTCCCGAAGTGCGTCGCCGCGGCACGCTCACGCGACCGCGGGCGTTGCCGACGCAGCGCTGTGGGGTCGCCTTCGACCTGAGTGGGTAGAGTCGCAGCAGACACGAGCGCGCAATCAGGAGGAGACATTCATGGCCGATCGCTGGGTGGTTGGGAAGAAGGCGGATGTCGCCGCGGCGCCGATGGTCGGCGACGGCATCGAGGGCGTGGTGAAACGCGTGCTCGTTTCGCCCGAGCAGGGCTGGGACGGCTGGGTGATGCGGCTCTTCGACGTCGACCCCGGCGGCCACACGCCCAGGCACGCGCACGACTGGCCGCACATCGACTTCGTCGCCGCGGGGCGCGGCGTGTTGTATCTGGACGGCGCGGACCACGCGCTCGAGGCCGGCTCGTACGCCTTTGTGCCGGCCGGCCACGAGCACCAGTTTCGTGCCGCGGCAGACGAGCCGCTGTCGTTCATCTGCATCGTGCCGGAGGCCGGGGACTATTGAGCCGTGCGCGGGCGCGGCGCGGGCGGCGGGCGCAGCCGGCGCGGGCGTGACGTTGGCGTGGGCGGCGGGCGCAGCCGGGCCGGCCGCGCAGCGACGCCGCCGGGCCCTGGCCGCTCGGCCGGGCTCTCCGCGGCGGGCGCAGCCGGCCCGGCCGGGCTCTCCGCGGCGGGCGGCGGCCGGATCCATCCTTGAAAAGCGGCCGCGAAGGGAATTGACTAGCCTGGGGCCGCGTGGAGGGCCGGCGCGCGGCGCCGGCGGCGCCGCGCGGCCCTCGTGAAGCTTACGACAACGACGACGCCGGGGCCAAGGCCGCCCCGGCGAAAGGAGAGTGAACGCCGTGTCCCCCGCTGAGAGCAGGGTCGCCGGGCTCCATCGCCTCGGCCAGAGCCCCTGGTTCGACTACATCAGCCGCGAGCTCGTGGCCCGCGGCGGCCTCAGGAGGATGGTCGACCGCGACGGCCTCGGCGGCGTCACCAGCAATCCGTCCATCTTCGAGAAGGCCATCGGCGCCGGCACGGGCTACGACGAGCAGATCCTGGAGCTCGCCCGCGAGGGCCTGGAGGCGGCGGAGATCTTCGACCGCCTGGCGGTCGAAGACGTGCGCGCCGCCTGCGACGTCCTCGCGCCCGTGTACCTGGGCAGCGGCGGCGAGGACGGCTTCGTCTCCATCGAGGCCTCGCCGGCCTACGCCTACGACACCGGGAAGACCATCGCCGAGGCCCAGCGCCTCTTCACCGCTGTGGACCGCCCCAACGTGATGATCAAGATCCCCGGCACCCGCGAGGGCGTGCCGGCGATCCTCGAGACGTTG
>JBAXRL010000761.1:0-2157 GCA_037131205.1 Actinomycetes bacterium
AGCCTGGTGGCCATCGACGTCACCATCTACGCCTGCGCCCTGGTGCTGGAGTTCGCCTCGCTGATCGTGCTCAGGATCAAGCGGCCGAACATGGTGCGGCCGTTCAAGGTCCCCGGGGGATGGGTGGGCGTGGGGCTCATGACCCTCTTCCCGGTGTTCGTGATCGTCCTCGCCGTGTACTTCCAGGTGCTCGACGTGGGCGCCGTGCAGGGCATCGGCTGGGCAGCGATCGGCCTGGCGACCGGGCCCGCCATGTACTACCTGCTGCGTCGCCGCAAGCGCCGCCGCGGCGTCGACTACGTCTTCGACTTCGAGTCCTGCGAGTTGCGCAACGCCTGGGCGGAGGAGCCGCGTGCACCCCGGGAGCCGCAGGCCACGGAGGAGGGATCGCCATGAGCCAGTACAAGCGCCCAGACGACTGGGAGGCTCCGGTCGTCCTCCCGGAGGCGCCTGATCTCGGCAGGATCCTGGTCCCGTTCGACGGCTCGCACACCGCCGAGCGCGCGCTGGCCTGGTCTGTCCTCGCGGCCCACAACAACGACGCCGAGATAGTCGTGGTCGTCGCGTTCGACCCACCGCTCACCATGCGCGGACGCGGCGCCGCCTTCATAGAGAGCGTGCAGGCGGGCCTTCTGGAAGAGGCGCAGACCCTGGCGGAGGAGTCGGTCCTCCTCCTGCGGCAGAAAGGCGTCAGGGCGCGTGGCGTGGTGGTGCGTGGCGACGTGGCCCGCGGCATCCTGCAGGTCGCCGACGACGAAGCGGTCGATCTCATCGTCATCGGACGGCAGGGACTGACCCACGAAGTCGGTGGCGGTGTGGAGAGAGTCCGCAGGATCATGGTCGGCGGAGTGTCCGAGAAGGTCTCGCGGCACGCCGCCGTGCCGGTATTGGTGGTGGTGTAGGTCATGGGCGACGCCCGGTCGATCACGCGCAGGAAGCTTCTGGAGCTGGGGGCGCTCGGCGGGGCGGCGCTGTGGCTGTCGCCGCTGCTCGGCGGCTGCGGCACACCCAGCGACAACCGCCTCCTCTTCCTCAACTGGCAGGATTACATCGATCCCACCATCCTCGCGGACTTCACGGCCGAGTCGGGTCTGTACGTCTCGTACGAGACCTATGCTTCGAACGACGAGCTCGCCGAGCGCCTGATCCTGGCGGACGTCGCCAGGCGCAGGGGCCGCAAGGGCACCTCGTTCGACCTCATCGTCCCGTCCGAGTACCTCCTGCAGCGGCTGCGCAAGCTCGGTCTGCTCCAGCTACTCGATCGCGAGATCGTGACCAGCCTCGACAACCTCGCCCCCGCGTTCCGCGCCGAGCCCTTCGATCCCGGCAACCGCTTCAGCGTGCCGTGGGCCACCGGCACCACCGGCATCGGCTACGACACTACCGTCTTCGACGTGCCGCCCGAATGGGATGTGTTCCTCGACACGGCGCACGCCGGCAAGATGACCATGCTCGACGAGTTGCGTGACTCCATGGGCGCCGCCCTCTTCGCCCTGGGCGACGACCCCAACACGCGCGACCCCGGCGAGATCGACGCGGCGGCCGACTGGCTGATCGAGGCCAAGAAGGTGATTCGCGGCTTCGACTCGGCCACCTATCTCGAGCTGCTGGCCGCCGGCGCGCTGGTCTGCGCGCACGGCTACTCCAGCGATGTACAGCTCGCCAAGAAAAGGAACCCCGACCTCGGCTTCACCATCCCCAAGGCCGGCGGCTTCCGCTGGATCGACTCGCTCTGCATCCCCGAAAGCGCGCCGAATCCAGAGGGGGCAAACCGCTTCATCGAGTACTACCTGACGCCCGAGGTGTCGGCTCTGAACGCGGTCGCCAGCCAGGTGGACACCGGCAACCAGGCCGCCAGGCGGTTCATTCCGGCGGAGGTCCTGGACAACCCGGCGATCTTCCCGCCGCAGGACGTCCTCGACCGACTGCGCTTCATCGAGAATCTCGGCGCGACCGAGAAGCTGTACGAGAAGGCCTGGGCGCGCGTCAAGGACTCTTGAGCAACTATCGCGGAGGTGACCCTATGCACTTTGCACGCACCGCCGAAGCGCCGAGAGTGAGCGCCGCCCGGATCCTGGCGGCGGCGCTGCCGCTCGGCGCCGTCCTCCTTCTGCTCGCCGTCTGGCTGGCCTGGCCGGGCGCGGCCGGCGCGGCCGT
>JBAXRL010000762.1:0-2145 GCA_037131205.1 Actinomycetes bacterium
CTGCGGCGCGCCATCCAGCGCTACATCGAGGACAAGCTCAGCGACGCGATGCTCGAGCGCAAGTTCCCGGAGGGCACGGTCATCCTCGTGGACGGCGAGCACGAAGACACGGTGCTCACGGTGAACGGCGAGGTCGTCGGGGGCAGCGTCGAGCTGCCGATGGTCGGCCTCGACGAACCCGTGGTCCAGGGCATGGCCCCCGTTTCATTGTCGCTGGGCGCCGTCGACGGCCCCGACGCCGGCGGCGCGGCGGCCGCCGTCTGACCGCGGCCGTGGCGCGGCGGCAGACGGTCTTCACCTGCGGCCGGTGCGGGCGCCGCGAGGCCAAGTGGCTGGGCCACTGCCCCGACTGCGGCGCCTGGGACTCGTTTGTCGAGGAGAGGGTCGTCCCGGCGGGCGGCGCCGGCTACGCCGGCGGGGCGCGCCGCAAGGCGAGTGACGGGGGCGGCGCCGCAGGCGCCGCCCCCGTGCGCTTGTCCGAGGTCGTCTCGTCGGCCACTCAGCGCTTCTCCAGCGGCATCACTGAGCTCGATCTGGTGCTCGGCGGCGGCATCGTGCCGGGCTCGCTGGTGCTGGTCGTCGGCGAGCCCGGGATCGGCAAGTCCACGCTCCTGCTGCAGGTTCTCGACCGCGTCGCCGCCGGCGGCCGCCCCGTGCTGCTGGTGTGCGGCGAGGAGTCGGCCGCCCAGGTCAAGATGCGCGCCGAGCGCATCTGCGCCGACCCCGGCGGCATCTCGGTGCTCGCCGAGACCGAGCTGGAGGCGGTCCTCGCGAGCATCTCCGCCGCTGCCCCGGCGCTGGTCGTGGTCGACTCCGTGCAGACCCTGTACAGCGACGCCTTCACGTCGGCGCCGGGCAGCGTGAGCCAGGTGCGCGAGGCGGCGGGCCGCTTTCTGCGCCTGGCCAAGGCCACCGGCGCGGCCGTCTTTCTCGTCGGCCACGTCACCAAGGAGGGCGCCATAGCCGGCCCCCGCGTGCTCGAGCACGTGGTCGACACGGTGCTGCAGTTCGAGGGCGACCGCTACCGTTTCTACCGCACCTTGCGCGCCGCCAAGAACCGCTTCGGCTCCACCAACGAGCTGGGGATCTTCGAGATGACGGCCGCCGGCCTGCAGGGCGTCGCCGACCCGTCGTCCCTGTTTCTCGGCGAGGCGGCCCCGGCCGCGGGGGCGGCCGTACACGTCGCCGTCGAGGGCAGCCGCTGTTTCGCCGTCGAGGTGCAGGCGCTCGTCAACCGCAGCGAGCTGGCCATGCCGCGGCGCGTCGCGGTGGGCCTCGACCGCAACCGGCTGGCCATGCTCGTCGCCGTCCTCGGCCGTCACGCCAGGCTGCCGTTGTCAACGAGCGATATTTTTGTTACAATTGCAGGAGGAATCCGCATCGACGAACCTGCGGCCGACCTCGCCGTTGCCCTCGCCATCGCCTCTGCAGAGCGCAACGCACCGCTTCCGCCGCGGGTCGCGGTCATCGGGGAGATCAGCCTGACGGGCGAACTTCGTTCCTGCAGTCAGAGTGAGCGACGTGTCGCCGAAGCCGCTCGTGCCGGCTTCGAACGCATCGTCGTACCCGCCGCCGACGCGCGCCGCGCCGGCGGGATATCTGTGGGGGCGGCCGACCTGCGTGGCGTGCTCGCAGCCTTTCTTCGCGAGGGCGCGCCACCCCAGCCGGCCGCCGGGGCCACCAACGACCACGGGGGGGTTTGACTACGTTGTATACAGTCGGTGACAAGGTCGTCTACCCGCATCACGGTGCGGGCAAGATCATGAAGATCGAGCAGAAAGAAGTGCTCGGGCAGCAGCGCGACTACCTCACCATCCAGATCCTGCACAACGACATGACCGTCATGGTCCCGGTCGAGAACGCCGATCGCGCCGGCCTGCGCAAGGTCGTCGAGGCGGACGTCGTCGATCAGGTTCTCGAGGTCCTCTGCGGCGACCCCACGCGGATGCCCAAGAACTGGAGCCGCCGCTACAAGCACAATCGCGACAAGCTCAAGACCGGCGACATCTTCGAGGTCGCCGAGGTCGTCCGCAATCTCGCCATCAGGCACGCCATCAAGGGTCTCTCGACCGGCGAGAAGCAGATGTTCTCGAAGGCGAAGAAGATCCTCGCCAGCGAGCTCATGTACGCCCGCGACTTCGGCGA
>JBAXRL010000763.1:0-2145 GCA_037131205.1 Actinomycetes bacterium
CACCCGGCGGCGAACCCGGCCTCGCGCCGGCGGCGTCCACGCCGTTCAAGCAGGCGACTCCACGAAGCGCACGATGCGCGCGAATTCCTGAGGGTCGAGGCTCGCGCCGCCGACGAGCACACCGTCGATATCGGGCTGCGCCATGAGCACGTCGATGTTGGCGGCCTTGACGCTGCCGCCGTAGAGGATACGGACCCCGTCGGCGGCGTCGCCGAAGCGCTCGCGCACGCGCCGCCGCACAAAGGCCACCGTCTCCTGGGCCTGGTCCGGGGTCGCCGTCACGCCGGTGCCGATCGCCCAGATGGGCTCGTAGGCGATGGCCACGAGGGCGAGCTCGTCGGCGCTGATCTCGGCGAGGTCGGCGTCGAGCTGACCGCCGACCTTGGCCTCGGTGCGGCCGGCCTCGCGCTCCTCGAGGGTCTCGCCGCAGCAGAGCACCGGGAGCAAGCCGGCGTCGAGCGCGGCGCGCACCTTGCGCGCCAGGTCGGCGTCGTTCTCGGCGTAGTACTGGCGGCGCTCGGAGTGCCCGACGATGACGTAAGGCACGCCCAGCTCGCACAGCATCTGCGCGGCGATCTCGCCGGTGAAGGCGCCCTCGGCGGCGAAGTGCATGGTCTGGGCGCCGACGGCGACGACGCTTCCGGCGGTCGCAGCCAGGGCCGTCTCGAGGCAGACCGACGGCGGGCAGATGAGCACGTCGCGGTCGTCCACCCCGGCCACCAGCGGGACGAAGGCCTCGAAGAACGCCTTCGTCTCGGCCCTCGTCTTGTACATCTTCCAGTTGCCCGCCATGAGCGGCCTGCGGCCGGCGGCCGCGATGCTGCCACGATCCATGAGCGCCTCCACGCCGGGCAGCGCCCGGCCTTCAAGGAATTCCATTGACGCGCCGCCGCCCGTGGAGACGTGCGTCACGCGCGTCTCCAGGCCGAAGCGGCGCGCCGCCGCCACGGTGTCGCCGCCGCCGGCCACGGTGACCGCGGCGCTCGCCGCGATGGCCTCGCCGACGGCCTTCGTGCCGGCGCTGAAGTCGTCGATCTCGAAGAGGCCCATGGGCCCGTTCCAGTAGATGGTCCCCGCACCGCGCAGGTGCCGCACGAGCTCGGCGACGGTCTCGGGGCCGATGTCCAAGGCCATCTCGTCGGCGGCGATGCCGCTGACGCCCACGACCCTGGAGGACGCGCCCGCGAGCGCCTCGCGCGCCACCACGACGTCCCGCGGAAGGACCAGCTCGCAGCGCGTGGTGGCCGCTGCGGTCAGCACCTGGGCGGCGACGGCGACCTGGTCGCCGTCGCCCCTGGACTGGCCGATGCCGTAGCCCTTGGCGGCGAGAAAGGCGTTGGCCATGGCGCCGCCGATGAGGATGGCGTCGGCGATGCCCAGCATCTTCTCGATGACGCCGATCTTGTCGGAGACCTTGAGGCCACCGAGGACGACCACGAACGGGCGCGCCGGGTCGCGCAGCAGGCGCCCGAGGATCTCCAGCTCGCGGATCATGAGGAGGCCCGCCACCGAGGGCAGGTAGTGCGTGACGCCCTCGGTGGAGGCATGGGCGCGGTGGGCGCTGCCGAAGGCGTCGTTGACGTAGACCTCGGCAAGGCCGGCCAGGCGCTTGGCGAAGACGCCGTCGTTGGCCGTCTCCTCGGCGTGGAAGCGCAGGTTCTCGAGGAGGAGCACCTCGCCCGGACGCAGAGCGCTCGCGGCCGCCTCCGCCGCGGGCCCGACGCAGTCGGCGGCCGTCTTGATGGGGCGGCCGAGCAGCTCGGCCAGACGCTCGGCCACCGGAGCCATGCGCAGGTCGTCGACGACCTGGCCCTTGGGCCTGCCGAGATGCGAGGCGAGCACCACGGCGCAGCCCTGGTCGAGCAGGTAGGTGATGGTCGGCAGGGCGGCGCGGATGCGCGTGTCGTCGACCACGCGGCCGCCCTCGAGCGGCACGTTGAAGTCGACCCTCACGAGGACGCGCTTGCCGGCGAGCGGGTAGTCGGTGAGCGAACGCTTCATGATGCCTGCAGCCTCCCCGGCTCCGCGGTCAGAGGACCCTCTGCACGAGGTCGACGAGGCGGCACGAGTAGCCCCACTCGTTGTCGTACCACGAGACGCACTTGACCAGCGTGCCCTTGGCCATGGTGAGCGCCGGGTCGAAGA
>JBAXRL010000764.1:0-2133 GCA_037131205.1 Actinomycetes bacterium
GGCCAGCACGGCGCCTTCGACGGTGCGCCGTAGCTGCGCTGCCGCGTCGAGCGCCTCGCGCTCCGCGGCCTTGAGCTCGGTCACGTCCTGGACAGCGCCCACGACGCTCGTCGGGGCGCCGTCGTCGGCGCGGACGAGCTCGGCGATCGAGTGGACGACGCGCACGCGCCCGTCGTTCGCGCGCCTGAGCTCGAACTCCTCGTCGTACTCAGCCTGACCCGCGATAAGGCGTTCAAGAGCTTCGTCAAGGCCAGGACGGTACTCCGGGAGAGCGCCCGCCTTGACCAGATCGAGAGGCAGCGTCGGGGCCGTGTGCTCTATGCCGTAGACGCGGAACGCCTCCTCGGAGGCCCACATCGTCCGCGTTCGCAGATCGAGCTCCCAGTTACCCACGTGTGCCATGCCCTGCGCCCGGAGCAGTCGTTGTTCGCTCTCCCGCACGGACTGCTCGGCCTGCCTGCGCGCGGTGATGTCGTGGTAGTTCATCAAGACGCCATCGATCAAGGGGCTGTTCGTAAGATTCGTGGCCGTGAGCTCGATCATCTTGTAGCCGCCGTCCTTGCACTTGTAGCGGTACTCCACGGTCACTACCGAGTCGTGTTCATCAAGGAGAGCGAGGAACTCCCGCTGAATGCGCTCGAGGTCGTCGGGATGGACCGTTTCCCAGCCGTTGGTACCGACAAGATCCTCGGGAAGCCAGCCGAAGTGCCGCTCGATGTTGGGACTCTTGTAGCGCAGCGTTCCGTCCACGGCCATGATCGCGATGACGTCCGAGATGCCGGCGATCATCTCCCTGTGCCGCTCTTCGCTCTGGCGCAGCGCCTCCTCGGCGTGCTCGCGCGCGGTGATGTCTTTGGCCGAGCAGATCGCCGAGGTCACCCTTCCCTCGGGATCCTTGAGCGGCGAGATCGTGGTCACGAAATACCGGTCGCCGTCAGCCCGTGGGACGCGCCCCTCGATGACCACCTCCTCGCCAGTGCGAAGGACCTGGCTCAGGGCGGCGAAGCGCTTGTCCGCCTCCTCCTGGGAAAGGATGTCCCAGATCGTCTTGCCGATGATGCCCTCGACCGTCTTGCCGACCCCTTCGGCGAAGGCTTGGTTGACATACCTGTAGCGGCCCTCCGGTGTGAACGAGAAGATGGGGTCTGGTGATCCTTCCAGGAGGATGCGCTGCATCTCTTCGCTCTCGCGCAGGGCGTCCTCGGCCTGTTCGCGGTCGGCGCGCCGCAGGTCGTCGGCGGCGCGCGGCGCGGCCTTCTTCGTGCGCGGTTGCCGCGGGCCGGCCATCAGGCGCCGGGGTCGAGGTCGAGGTCGAGGTCGGTGAGCGGCATGAGGCGCCGCTTCGTGGGCGTCCGGATCAGCTCGAGGACGTTGAGCTTGTCCTCGGGCAGCGCCTTCAGCGGCAGCCGGAGCGGTCCGGCAAGAGCGCGCTCAGCGATCCGCATGCGTCGTTCCCTCACGTCGTTCCCTCACGTCGTCCGCTCACGTCGTCCCCCTCCCTCGGCGCTCTCGCCGATGCCGAGCGTCCATGGCGTCAAGGCTCCCAGCGGGGGGAAGGTGGCAAGTATACCTCCCGCCGGGGATGTCCCGAAGGCCCGCATGGCGATCATCGGCGCGCCGCCTCGCGGAGTCGAGCCGCGCCCGCGATCGTGCCGGGATCACGGCAAGGCGCGCCGCGCCGGCGGCCGCGAGCGCCCCGGCGCCGCCTGAAGCTATGATGGAGGCGCTGACGGCACACAGGACGGGAGGGCACGATGGCTGGTGAAGCGAAGGACGGGCGCGTGATCCTCGCCCTCGACCAGGGCACGACCAGCTCGCGAGCGATCGTCTTCGCCGCCGACGGCGGCGTGCTTTCGCTCGCGCAACGCGAGATCGGCCTGCACTTCCCGCAGCCGGGCTGGGTGGAGCAGGACGCCCTCGAGATCTGGACGGCGCAGCGGGAGATGGCGGTCGAGGCGCTGCGGACCAGCGGCGTCGCCATCGCGGACGTCGCCGGCATCGGCATCACCAACCAGCGCGAGACCACCATCGTCTGGGACAGGGCCACGTCGCTGCCCATCGCGCCGGCGATCGTGTGGCAGGACCGGCGCACCGCGGAGCGCTGCGAAGAGCTGCGCCGCGCGGGCCACGAGG
>JBAXRL010000765.1:0-2131 GCA_037131205.1 Actinomycetes bacterium
CCGATCTGAAGAAGAAGCTGAAAGCCCTTGAGGGCCGGAAGGCCGATCTGATCGAGTCGCTGGAGGAAGAGGGGTAGAAGGCCGCGCCACGGGCTGACGGCGCGGTCTTCGCCGCGCGGCGCCTCGGGGGCGAGTAGCGCGGGGTCGGTGGCGCCTGGCCGACAGCACGCGCGGCAGAGGGTCGGCAGGTCGCGACTGACCCGCCCGATCGAGCAGGAAGCCGAGTCGCCGGATCTCGGGCGTCCGGGCCCCGCGGCCGGCGAGCACAGCCTCTCGGGGTCGATCTGCTCCGCCGGCTCCGCGAGCACCGCGGCGACGTTGCTCCATCCGCCGCAGGCCGCGTGCCGGCTTCCACGGTGCGGGCCTGCACTCCCTCGGTCGACCTGGCTTCCACAGACTCGTCGCCGGCATCCACGAAGGGCAGGCGGGTCTCCTCGGTATGACGTCGGAAGCGCACGCCAGGTCCCCGACACTGGCGACCGCGACTCGCCGACTGTCGCCTGTTCGGCAGCCACGAGCTCCCGCGACAGCCGTCCGTAGCGAGATCTGCTGCCCGAGGAAAAGCAGCGCATAGATGGACGCCGAGACCGCAGCCCTGGTATCGCCGACGATCCATCGCCGCGTGCAGAAGCGGCGGCGCATCGAGCGCTTGTACGTGGTGAGAAAGAGGACGCGGTCGGTGTAGCGTGACGCCTCCAGCCGCGCCGACAGCCGTGCCCGCGAACGTCGGCGCGATCGTGCGAGCCGCCCCGACGAGCGCCGGCGGCTTGAAGATGAACTTCCATGCGGTCGGCCAGTCGACGTTCGGGCTCTTGATGAACGAGTAGACCAGCGCAGTCAGGACGATGCCCACGCTGATCCACCGGCCCCTATGGCGGACCGGGAAGGCTTTGAGCGCGACCGCGTGGGGCGGCGGCGGCCGTTGTCACGGCCCGCCGCCGCCCCACGCGGATCGGGGCCGGGGTTGCTCAGGATGCCGTCAGGATCAGGGAGCCGTGCTCGGGCTGGGAGTGGGCGCCCCGCCCTGGTCGATCTGCGCCGACTGCACGGGCAGCAGCCCGTACTTGGCGATGGTTTTCGCGTAGGCGCCCTCGTCGATCAGGGCCTGCAGCGCCTTCTGCACGGTGTCGATGAGCGCCGTGTTGGTCTTCAGGATGCCGATGCCCACGACCTGGGGCTCGTAGCCGTTCGGTGCGTCCGGGTC
The DNA here is from genome assembly GCA_037131205.1 of Actinomycetes bacterium. GTDB lineage: Bacteria > Actinomycetota > Thermoleophilia > UBA2241 > UBA2241 > CAIXSE01. Next base: position 1,205 of record JBAXRL010000765.1, read on the forward strand.
CGCAATGACCTCGAAGGTGTTGCCGTCGTTGGTGTTCAGAGCGACGTAGGACGCCGTGGTGTGATCGGTGAGGTCGGCCACGGCGCGGCCGCTGGTGACGGCGAGCAGCGCCGCCGGCTGACCCTGAGGCGCCAGGATCGTCATCTCGGGCTTGCCGGCGCTCTTGAACTGCTCGTTCAGCCTCTGGAGCAACTGCTGCTGCGTACCTCCGCTCAGCGTGGCCACGGTCTTGCCGGCGAGGCTGTCGAGGTTGGTGACGCCGTTCGGGTTGCCCTTCGTGACCAGGATCGAGGTACCGTCGTAGGCGTAGTCGACGAAGCTGATGACCTGCTGCTCACGCTCGAGGTTGTCGCACATGTCCGACAGGATCATGTCGTTCTTGCTGCCCTTGAGCGACAGGATGATGCTGTCGAACGGCGTCGCATTGAACGACGTCGGGATGCCGATCTTCTTGCCGATCGCCTGCGACAGGTCGAAGTCGAAGCCGGCGGGGTTCTTGCTGGTGGCCGGGTCGTAGTGCTCCCACGGCGGATACGGGATGTCGCTGGCGGCGCGGATCTCCGTCATGCCCGTGGGGAGCATGGCGGTGAGCGCCGGATCAGCCTGGAGCGCCGCGAGGTCCGCCTGGCCCCACGTTGCCGCGGCGCTGCCGCTGCTGCTCGGCGTAGGGCTCGCGCTGGTCGTGGTGTCGCTGCTGCCGCAGCCCGCGGCGGCCAGCGCCCCGGCGCTCACCGCAATCGGCAGCGCCATCCCGGAAACAGTGCACATCTGCCGGTAGATCTCATCCCCACCCCTTTCGTCGGCGACCCGCGACACGGCCGGCCGCACTGCTTCAGGTCTGGAAAAGGTGTGTTCCCGCTCTCAGAGGTAGCCGCGCTCGCGGAGGATGTCTTCGAGCGTCGGGCTGCCGATCTCCTGCAGGTCGTA
>JBAXRL010000766.1:0-2130 GCA_037131205.1 Actinomycetes bacterium
TTGTGCAGGCGTGCGAGGCGGCGTAGGGTTTCGTTGGCACTGGGTGAATGGAGCGCATGTGCCGACAGTGAAGCGGGTAGGGCCGCAATCGCATATGTTTCTACAGCCACGACCTGGAGAACGAGCCTCCGCATGTTCACGTGGATCGCGACGACCTTTCCGTCAAGTTCTGGCTTGAGCTTCTCGCTCTGGCGCGCAATCTGGGGTTCAGTCCCGCTGAGCTACGCGAGGTGGAGCGGATGCTGCGGGAGCATCAACAAGAACTACTGGAGCAGTGGTATGCCAACTACGGACATTAGGCCGGGAGAACGGGTCAAGGACGCGCATCTCACCGAGGACACCTTGAGCGTGGACTTGATGGATGGGCGCACGATCACCGTCCCGCTGGTCTGGTATCCGCGCCTGCTCCATGCCACGCCGGAGCAGCGGCTGAACTGGCGCGTGTGCGGCGGCGGCTACGGGATCCACTGGCCGGACGTTGACGAAGACCTGAGCAGCGAGGGATTGCTGCGGGGCGCGCCCGCTCCAGGCGGCCGCCTTGCCGTCCCCCCGACCTCCACGGGCGTGCCTGCTTGAGCGCAGCCCGTGCCGATCGCATCGACAGACCCGCGTGCCATAATGGCCGCATGGACGAGGATCTTCAGGTGGGGCTCGAAGCGCTTGCCGCCGAGTACGAACTGCTGGCGATCTACGTGTTCGGGAGCCGGGCCGAAGAGATCGCGGCACGTGCGACCGGCGGCCCGGCGACGGCGACGCATCCCGGCTCGGACGTCGATATCGGGGTAGAGCCGCTGCGCGGGCGCGACCTGAGCGCGCAGGACCGGGTCCGCATCGTGCAGCGCCTCGAGACCCTGCTCGACGCTCCGCGCGTCGATCTCATCATCCTGCCGGAGGCCAACGCCTTTCTGGCCGCCGATGTGGTGCGCGGTGAGCTGCTGTTGGCCACCGACCTCGATGCCGAAGCCGAGGTGCAGCTCTACCACCTGGGCCGCGCCGCCGACCTCGCGCCGCTTCTGCGTGAGCAGTGGCGCGAGACGGTGGGGAGCGACCTTTGAGCCCGTCGAAAGTGCGCCTGGCGACCGTCATGCGCAAGTCGGCCATCCTCGATGAGATGCTGCGCGGCCTCGCGACTCTCCCGCTGGGGAGTCTTGATGCATTTCAGGGCGATGCCCGTGACGTGGCCGCTGCGGAGTCGTTTCTGCGCCGCGCCCTGGAGGCACTGCTGGACCTCGGGCGTCACATCCTGGCCAAGGGGCTGGGCGAGGGGGCCTTGGAGTACAAGCAGATCGCGCTCGCCCTGCGACGGGCGGGCGTCCTGGATGAGGCATGCGGCGCCGTACTCTTCGACATGGCCGGCTATCGGAATCGTCTGACGCACTTCTACGACGAGGTGACCACGGCGGAGCTCTTCGACATCTGCGCGAACCGCAGCGTGGACATCCGGCGCGTGCGCGACGCCATGCTGGGCTGGCTACGCCGGCATCCCGAGCTCCTCGATGGCGAGCTCTGACGAGATGAGCTACGTCACCCGCCGCAAGGTCGGCGAGCAGCCCCTGTGGCGGCACGGCAAGCCACTGCTCGGGCGCATTGACGTAGAGCTCACCGAGCGCTGCGACAACGACTGCGTGCACTGCTGCATCTGCCTGCCCGAGCACGACGAGGGGGCTGAGCGGCGGGAGATGAGCACGTCCGAAGTGCAGGCCGTACTCACCGAGGCCGCCGCCCTCGGCGCCCTCTCGGTGCGTTTCACCGGCGGCGAGCCGCTGATCCGCGAGGACTTTGAGGAGCTCTACCTCTTCGCCCGGCGCCTCGGCCTCAAGGTGATGCTCTTCACCAACGCCCGCGGCGTCACGCCGCAGCTCGCCGACCTGCTGGCGCGCGTGCCGCCGCTCGAGCTCGTCGAGGTCAGCGTGTACGGCATGAGCGAGGAGACCTACGAGGCCGCTACGAGGCGCCGCGGATCCTACGAAGAGTTCCGCCGCGGCGTCGCGCTGCTGCTCGACCGCGGCGTGCGCTTCGTCGTCAAAGGCGCGCTGCTGCCCGGGCTGGCCGGGGAGGTCGCCGAGTTTGAGGAATGGGCGGCGACCCTGCCGGCCATGACCAAGCCGCCCGGCTACTCGATGTTCTTCG
>JBAXRL010000767.1:0-2127 GCA_037131205.1 Actinomycetes bacterium
TCACGAGACGGTTCCCTCGTAGCCGAGCTACGTGGGGATCCGGGGAGGGGCCGCATCCGCGACGTGTCCACGGGCGCATCCGTGCGTGCAGACCTATTGGGATAGGCCCTAAGCTGCCGCCGGGAGATCGATTCGGCGTTGAAGAAGCGGTGAGCTCATATCGCGCGTGGATTGCCGCGATGAACGCCCTTGGCTCGCGAGGCGACGAGAAGGTGGGGGAGCTCGTGGCTCTCGCCAACCAGTACAAGAGGTCAGTCGAGCTCGACGTGATTTGGGACAGCGATGCCGACTTTCTGTTTCGCCAGAGGGGTCAGCTGAAGCTGGACAACTCCATCATCGAGGAATTCCTTCCGCGACTCGTGGACCCCGCCATCATCCCGGCCCTCAAAGGCAAGGACTATTGCTCCGGCCCGCGAACGACGTTTTCCGCCGCTTCCTTCGTCACGTCCCTTGTCTCCCCAGCGAAAGGCGCGGGTCTTCAGATACGGCGCAAGGACCAGGACTTCACGGTCAGTCGAGAAGCCTACCTGCAAGCTTCCTACCACCCTTCGTTTCCCGTCAACGACACGACCACACACAAGGTCTACCTGGCGTTCGCGGCTGCCGAATGCAAGACGAATCTTGACAAGACCATGTTCCAGGAGGCGACAGCCACGGGCCACGACCTGAAGATGGCATTCCCAGGAGCACGCTACTACGTGCTCTGCGAGTGGCTTGACATGACGCCAATCAGCACTCGAGCCACCGACATCGATGAAGTAATCATTCTGAGGGGCAAGCGCCTCGCAGCGAATGTACGGGCGAAGTTCTCGAACAGCGCGAGCCGACGTCAATCGAGGGGATGGTACGAAGAGTTCCTGACGGAGAACCCGGTTAGGCTGGACCGAGTCCTCAGATTCGTTGAGCACCTCCGGGGTCTATTTGACATGGAAGCTCCAGTCGAGACCGACGTGCTCGAGAAGGGATACTTCTGAGCGATGAATCTCAGCCTTCAAGATCGCAGCGAAGAACTGCACGCCTTCTCGATTGACCGCGACTCTGTACAACAGGCCAGACTCGACCTGATTGGCCGGCAGCGTAGGAGTCTGTATCCCTGGCGGGGCCAGTTTTCGCCGGGCCTCGTGGACGTACTCCTTGAGGCGCACGCTGTCGAAGGCAAGGCCATTCTTGACCCGTTTGTTGGGAGCGGGACGACGCTCTTCGAGAGCTCTCGTCGCTCGCTTGAGTGCTACGGCGCGGAAGTGAACCCAGCGGCAATCCAGCTGGCGCGAATGGCGCGCTTTTGCATGCTTCCCGGAGAGCAGCGTCGAGACGTGTGCCAGAGCGCGATCGAACTCTTCGAGAGGTATTTCGCTTCGCTCTTGCCGGCCTCCTTGTTGCGGCCCCGCCGCGAAGGTGAGTCAAACGACGCTGTGGACTGTGCGCGAAAGATGCTGGAGGCGACTGGGGACAACACGGCGCTCTATGACTTCCTCGCCTCGTCGGTAATGCTGGCGATGGGGGATGGAGACCTTCTTGCCGCAGAGAAACTAGAGAACGCACTTTGCAGAAACGCGGCCGTTGTTCGCGAGCTTCCCTTGACGACCAAGGGGGTCACCGCTTGCCTGTCTGATGCCAGGCGCCTGTCGCTGCCCTCGGACCATGTCGACTTGGTGATCACGTCTCCGCCCTACATCAACGTCTTCAACTATCACCAGAACTATCGCAAGGCCGTTGAGCTCATGGGCTGGGGGGTCTTGAAGGCTGCGCGTTCCGAAATCGGCTCAAACCGCAAGCATCGGTCAAATCGGTTTCTCACTGTCATCCAATACTGTATGGACGTCGCGCAGGTGCTGCATGAGACACGCAGGGTGCTCAGGCCCGACGGCGTCGCGATCTTCGTCGTCGGTCGCGAGTCTCGAGTCCGGGGTCTCCCCTTCAATAACGGCCATCTCCTGGCGTTGCTCGCGGTTTCTGGCGGCGGGTTCAGACTGGATCGCTGGCAAGAACGCAGATTTGCCAATCGATTCGGAGTGACGATCTGTGAGGACATCCTGAGTCTTCACCCAAGTGGCCATGCCTGCGGCGATCCGGTTTCTCTGGGCAGAGAAGTTGGCGTGATGGCCCTTCGGGGAGTCCTCGATCTAG
>JBAXRL010000768.1:0-2127 GCA_037131205.1 Actinomycetes bacterium
ACGGTCGTGCAGCAGCGCGAGGTGTCCACGCAGCGGGAGCTGGTGAGCGCCCTCGACGCCCTCGGCTGTGAGGTCACGCAGGCCACGGTCTCGCGCGACATCCGCGAGCTCGACCTGCAGAAGGTGCGCACACATCTGGGGCGCGCCAAGTACGTGCTCAGCTCACGCGAGCGGCCCAAGGACCCGGAGCAGGCGGCGCGGCACGTGATGCGCGATTTCGCGCGCTCCACGTCGGTCGCCCAGCAGCTCGTGGTCGTGCGTTGCGAGATCGGCACGGCGTCCACCGTGGCCCGCCAGATCGACAACCTCAACCACAGCGACGTGGTCGGCACTCTGGCCGGCGACGACACCTTTCTCGTGATCGTCGGCGACGGCGACAAGGCGCAGAGCATGAAGCGCTATCTCGACCGTCTCCGAGAAGCCTAGCGCGCAGGCACCTCTCGGCGCGCACTTCAACTACGTCGGGGCGCCGGCGGGCGGCTGCGCCCGCGCCGGCGCCCGGTCCCACGTCGCTCCGCCGCCGGAGCGCCGCCACCGTCATCACCACGTAAGGAGCGATGCATCGTGACTACCACCAGCGCCCCCAACGGCACCGTCGTCCTCGCCTACTCGGGCGGGCTCGACACCTCGGCCCTCATCCCGTGGCTCAAGGAGAAGTACGGCTACGACGTCATCGCCTGCCTTGTCGACCTCGGGCGCGTGAAGGGTATCCCCGCCATCATGGAACGCGCCAGGGCGTCGGGCGCCATCGACGCCGTGGCCATCGATGCGAAGGATGAGTTCGCCGAGCACTACTGCCTGCCGGCCTTGATGGCCAACGCGCTCTACGAGGACAAGTACCCGCTCTCCACGGCGATCGGCCGGCCGTTGATCGCCAGGAAGCTCGTCGAGACCGCGCACAAGTACTGCGCCGCGGCCGTGGCGCACGGCTGTACGGGCAAGGGCAACGACCAGGTGCGCATCGACGTCGGGGTGCGCGCCCAGGATCCCAGCCTCACCATCATCGCCCCGGCGCGGGCCGCCGACTGGCCGAGCCGCGAAGAGCTGCTCGACTACGTGGCCGCTCACGGCATCCCCACCGCGCTCACGAAGAAGAGCCCGTACTCCGTCGATGAGAACCTGTGGGGGCGCAGCAACGAGTGCGGCGTGCTCGAGGATCCGTGGGTCGCGCCGCCGGAGGACGCCTTCCAGTTCGTGGTGTCTCCCAGCGACGCCCCCGACGAGCCCCAGCACGTCGTCGTGAGCTTCGAAAAGGGCAAGCCGGTGGCGCTCGACGGCAAGCAGATGGGGCTGGTGGAGCTCATCGAGGCCATCGACGCCATCGGCAACGCGCACGGCTTCGGCCGTGTGGACATGATCGAGAACCGGCTCGTCGGCATCAAGAGTCGCGAGGTGTACGAGGTGGCCGGCGCGCTCGCGCTCATCACGGCGCACCGCGAGCTCGAGGACCTCGTGCTCACCCGCGACCTGCTCCACTTCAAGCGCACCATCGAGGCCAAGCTGTCCGACATGATCTATGAGGGCCAGTGGTTCGACCCGCTCACCGAGGCCTGCCAGGCGTTCCTCTTCCAGAGTCAGGAGCGGGTCACCGGCGACATCCGGCTCAAGTTCTACAAGGGTAGCTGCGTGGCCGACGGGCGCCAGAGCGACTTCTCTCTGTACAGCTACAAGCTGGCCACCTATACGACCGAGGACGAGTTCACGCACGAGGCGGCGGCCGGCTTCATACAGCTCTGGGGTCTGCCCATCGAGATCTGGGCGCGGATCGGCAAGGAGCACCACATGATGAAGGAGCTTGAGGACTGAGCGGCGCTCTGCGCCGATCAGTCCTCCGGGATGCATCATGAAGCCGATCGCTGCCGGCATCGATCAGCAGATGCGGCGCGCCTGCGGCGGCCGCATGGGCGGCCTCCCGCGTGACCTTCGCCTGCGGCGGGGCTGTCGGCGGTCGGGCGCTGCGTCCCCGTTCGGCCGGTATACGATGCGGAGATGCGGTCGATGACGACTGGGGAGAGATGATGACGGGCGCGCGCTCGGGGCGCTTCGCCGGCGAGCGCGCGCCCGCGTTCGTCGCGCTGAACAGCTCGCTGGCGCTCGACTGGCGCCTGTGGCCCGAGGACATCGAAG
>JBAXRL010000769.1:0-2127 GCA_037131205.1 Actinomycetes bacterium
GTGGGGAGCCCGGCGCGGACGCCGGGCCGAATTCAGCTGGGCTCCCGATCGTCGATAGGCGTGAACGGCAGCCCAGGACAAGGCGCGAGGCCTTTGGTCTCGGCATCATGGGGCCCCAGCCCCGGCCCCGCAACGCCGATGTCGTCGTGTCCGGCGAATTGGACCGTTTCCCCGAAACCTCTCGCAGACCCACAGAAATGGTCGCGCGAGAGTGACGATTCGGTGTCCGGTACACCGGACACTCTTCTTGAGTGGCGAGGCCGGGACGGAGAAGCCGTTTCGCCGTCAGCGCAGGCGGGGACCGGGCGATGCCCGCCGCAAAGGGCGGCCCGGCAGCGGGTCAGTGAAGGAGGTGGTCTTCGAGCTGCCGGCGGACCAGCGAGTCCAGGTCGTCCGGCGGAACGAAGGCCTCAAGGCGGCGTTCCACTTCTCGGGCCGCCGCCTCGCGTGCGTCGGCGCCGCCGGCGGCCTCCCACCGCTCGTGCGCGTCTCTCGCCAGGAAGGTGGGCCGGTCGTGCTCGCGGGCGTGAGCGCGTGTGTGCCCCGCGGAGAGGTAGCTACCCCCGGGGCCGACGGCCGCGATGACATCCTCCGCAAGATCGTCGGGCTCGGCGGGCACAGGCTCGCCGAGGGAGCGCACCGCGGCGAGCATCTCCTCGTCGAGCACGAACTTCTCGAGGGAGAGGACGTTGAACGAGCTGAGGATGCCGGCGGCCTGGAACACGAAGTCGCTGCCGGCACGCACGGCTCCGGCGACGCCCCTCAGGGACTCCGTGGCCGCCTGTGCGTCCGGCACATGGGCGTCGGTTACGGCGGCGCCGGCGCGCACCGGCAGGCCGCAGTGGTGCGCGAGCCGCACGGAGGCCTCGGCCATCTGCGCGAACTCCGGCGTGCCGAAGAGCGCCGCGCCGCTGCGCAACGACGCCATCGTCGACAGGCCGCCGTAGATGAACGGGGAACCCTCGCCGGCGGCCTGCGCGAGCACCAGCGTCGCGAGCACCTCCGCGTGCTGGACGACGAGCGTGCCGGCCGGCGTAGCGGGGCCGGTTGTCCCGCCCATCACGCACGCGGTGACGCACGTGGCCTGGCCGAGCCCGGCCCAGCGCACGAGCAGCCGCGCCGTCTCCTGGGTGATCTGCAGCGGCGAGCTGGTGTTGAGAATGATGAGCCCGCGTGGGACGTCGTGCCACGCCGCGCCGTAGAGGATCTTGTGGGCCGCCACCGCCAGGTCGAGGTCGGCGTCGTTGGTAGCCACCCACTCGGCAGCCTTGTCGCTCAGCACCAGACGGGCGTGCATGCCCCGTGGAGTGCGGCGCTCCTCCGGCAGGTCGAGCAGTTCGACGCTGTCGCCGTGGAATTCGATGACCGTGGACACGTGGCCGAGCTTGATCATGGCCTCGAGGTCGGCGAAGGAGCCGGAGCGCACGTGATCGCCGTCCAGCACGAAGGCCGGTCCGGAGCACGAACCGTACACCGTGTGGCCGTCCCCGAAGTGCACGTCGCGCGCCGGCGAGCGCCCGGCGAGCGTGAAGGCGGAGGGCGCGGCGGCCAGCGCCGCCTGCACCGCGCCCTGGCCGATGAACACCCGCCGGCCGTCGGCGCGCGCCCCGCGGGCGCGCAGCAGAGCGACGGCGTCATCGTCGTGCACAAGGACGCCGACGCGCTCGAGCACGCGCAGCGCGGCCGCGTGAACGCCGTCGAGATCGGCCTGCGACAGCACCGTCTACGCCCTCGGCACGAAGCCCGCCACGAGCGCGTCGATGCGCGCCGCGAGGTCCGCGGCGAGCGGCTCCGGCTGGTGGGTCTCGAGGATCTTGAGGGCCTTGCGGCGGGCTTTCTCACGAAGGTCGAGCCCGCCCTCTTCTTGCCAACGGACGTAACCCTGGCGGTTGACGATCGTCGGCCGCCACTGCGCCGTGCGCACGTGCCTGGCCGTGTGCTTGCTGCTCAGGAAGTCGCCGCCCGGGCCGACCTGGCGGATGGCATCCACGGCCAGGGTTTCGGGGCTGACCTCGACGCCGGCGAAGATGCGGCGGTTCAGCGACAGGTACTCGTCCATGATGACGATCAGCTCGAGCGACGCGGTCATGCCGTAGTCGATGTAGCCGATGTCGTGGTTGAGGTTGG
>JBAXRL010000770.1:0-2126 GCA_037131205.1 Actinomycetes bacterium
CTGCGCCTGGATGAGGCCGACCGCGTCGCCGCAGCCGCCGCCGGCGACGTCGCGCAGTTTCTCGTCCTCAAGCGCCGCAATCGCCGGACCGGCGGCCTCGTGCTCCCAGTCGGCCGCGGTCACGGTGAAGCCGTGCTCGGCCGCCAGGCTGGTCAGGCCGGCGAGACGCTCCTCGCCGCTGGCGCCCTGCAGAGCCAGCGCCTGGTCCTGCAGGGCCTGGTCGCTCTCCAGCTTCGCGAAAAACGCAGTCAGATCCTCGATCGACATGTGATGTCCTTTCCTCGATTGACGATCACGGGGCGACGGCGATCCGCGCCAGCCGCCTCTTGTACGCGCTCTTGTTCACAACACAGGCCAAGGGATCTCGGCCCAGCCGGTCGCCGGTCGCCGCGTACCCGAGCGCCCAGCAGCCCGCGCCGCACGCCCCGAACTCGGGACAGGCGGCGCACTCCGGGTTCCGCTCCCGGACCTGCGCCTTGGTGGCAGTGAAGCGTGCGCGCAGATCCTGGTCCTCCCACACCGTGCTCAGGTCCACGTCGAGCAGCGACGGCATCTCCTCCTGGACTGGGGTCCCAATGAAGCGCAGGCAGGGCATGAAGGCGCCGTCCGGCAGCACGTAGGCGACGTCGTTCAGCAGGTCGCGGCAGTGCGGGTCGCCCGGCGCGAAACCCGGCTCCGCCCCATCGGCCGCTTCGCCCGGCGACGTCGTCGCCCACTCCTCGTCGTTCGGGGGCGAGCCCGAGTACAGCCGGCAGAGCGTCACCCGGAAGGGGCGGCCGAGCGCCAGCCAGCGCCGCAGGATCGTCTCGCAGACGGCGACCTGCTCGTCGAGCGCGAGCTCGGTGTCGGAGCCTGTCCAGAGGCCCATCGGCAGCGGGGCGTCCAGGTGCCACGTGTGCACGCCCGCGTCGGCCAGGACCTCGGGCGTGCGCAGGATGCCGGCGCGCGTCTCGCGGTCGAGGCTGCTCGTGACGGCGACGCGGAAACCGGCCGCCGCCGTCCTGCGGATCACGTCGAGGGCAGCCGCCTCCACGCCATCGACGCCACGCATCGAGTCGTGCGTCCCGACGCCGTCGTAGCTGAAGTGGAAGATCGGCGCGGCGCCGAGCTCGCGGAGCCGCGCCAGGCTCTGGTCGTCCAGCAGCAGGCCGTTGGTCGAGATCTGGTGGATGCCGATGCGGCGGCGCAGGAGCTCCTCGACGATCGTCCAGAAGTCGCGGCGCAGGAGCGCCTCGCCGCCGGTGAGGTGCACGCGCACGACGTTCGCGCGCTCGAACTGGTCGAGAAGCTCGAAGGCCGCCGCGGTCGGCAGCTCGCCGTACCGCGCCGCCGGCGCCTCCATGTAGCAGTGCCGGCAGCGCAGGTTGCAGCGACCTGTGACGCCCCAGTTCACCAGGCGCAGAAACCGGTTCGGGGCGGTGCGCAGGCGCTGCCGCGGATCCAGCGCCGTGCCGGTGGCGCACTCTGCCGCCATGCCTTGCTCGAGCATCTGTGCGAGCGTGGCGTGATGCCTGGGGAGGAAGAAGGGCGAGGTGAAGTCGGTCGCGCCGTCGCAGGACCGCGCGACGTACGCGCCGGTGGGAGAGAGCGGGACCGTCGCCCCCGTACGCCAGTTGACGAGCACCGCCGGGCGATCGCTGTAGCCGCGCAGCTGCCAGTCGGCCGCGAGCACCGCGTAGCGCCCACTCGCGTCTCCGGCGTCCGTGTGCGGCACTCCCCGCGTCTCGGTCGCGACGCCACCGGACATCGCCGCCGACAGCGCACCGTCGGGACGCGTCGCCTTGCGTGTATCCGGAAGCGCCCCATCGGGCCGGACGAGATCCACCTGGGCGGGAGGCGCGGCCACCCCGCCCTCAACCGCGGCGGCGGAGCCGCACCTCGTCGCCGGGCTCAAGGCCCAGCACCTCCTCGGCGGATCCGGCGTTGACGGCGATGGCCACCTGACCGTAGCTGTCGACGAGGACGACGATGTCGCTGGGGCGCACCGCGGCGAAGGTCAGCGCCACGCGGGCGAGAAAGCGTTCGCCGCCACACACGAGCTCCACGGTGTCGCCGAACTTCGCCGCCTCCAGTTGCCGGGCGCGCAGGTTGAGCGCCACGTTGCCGAAGCGGTCGACGAGCAGCGC
>JBAXRL010000771.1:0-2122 GCA_037131205.1 Actinomycetes bacterium
CCCGGCCGCCTCGGCGGCGACGAGTTCAGCGTGCTGCTGCCGGGCATCGACCTCGGCGGCGCGCGCGGGCTCGCCGAGCGCGTGCTGGCGGCGGTGCGCGCCTGCGAGGCTCTCGCCCGGAGCGGCGTCACGGTGAGCGCCGGGGTCGCGCGGTGGACGCCGGGCGAGCTCCCCGACGACCTCCTGCGGCGCGCCGACGAGGCGCTCTACGCGGCCAAGCGCGGCGGCGGCGACGCCGTGGCCGGCGACGACGCCGTGGCCGGCGACGACGCCGTGGCCGGCGACGACGCCGTGGCCGGCGGCGGGTGACGCCGCGTGCAGACCGCTGAGCCCGTCCTGACCGAGCTCGTCTACGAGGAGTATCTGGCCGCGCTCCTGGCCGGCGACCGCGCGCGCTGCACGGCGCTCGTGGAGGAGCTCCTGGCCGCGGACGTCGGCCTCAAGGACCTGTACGTGCACCTCTTCCAGCGCGCCCTCTACCGGGTCGGCGAGCTGTGGGAGCGCCAGCGCGTCTCGGTGGCCGTAGAGCACCTGGCCACGGCGATCACCGAGCGCCTGCTGACGCTGGTCCAGGCGCGGGTCTTCAGCGGCGCGACCCGGGAGCACACGATCATCATCGCCTGCGTCGCCAACGAGTACCACGATCTCGGCGGCCGCATGGTGGCGGACCTTTGCGAGCTGCAGGGCTGGCGCGGGTTCTTTCTCGGCGCCGACACGCCGCTGCCCGACCTGCTGCGGCTGATCGAGGAGCAGCGGCCCGCCCTCGTCGGGCTGTCGCTGAGCATCTACTTCAACATGCCCGCCTTGCTGGAGGCCCTGGACGCGGTCACGGCCGCGCACCCGGACCTGCCCATCCTCGTCGGCGGACAGGCGTTTCGCTGGACAGGCCTGCCCGCGGCGGCGGCGTACCCCAACGTCTCCCTCATCGCCTCGCTGAACGAGCTCGAGCAACGGCTGGTGGCGTATGACGCAGGCTGAGCCCGCCGGCCCCGCCGGCCCCGGCTGGCGCTTCCTCGAGGACAGTGCGAGCCTGGTCGTGGTACGCGTCGACCAGGCGGGCAAGATTCTGGCGGCGAACCGTCATGCCCGCGCGTTGACCGGCCTGTCGCTTGTGGGGCAGCCGCTGGGCGCGATGCTGCTGGAGTTCGCCGGGGCCTTCTCTCTGCCGGACTGGCTGGGGGATGCGGCGCGGCCGCGGCTGCTGAACGTGGCCACCGCCGGGGGCCTGCCGCAGACCCTGCAGGTCACGGTGGAGCCGGCCGGCGACGGCTACCTGCTCTTCGGTCAGGTGGACGCGGAGGAGCAGGAGCGCCTGCGGCGGGACGTGCTGGAGCTCAACCACGAACTGAGCAATCTCAGCCGCGAGCTGGCTCTCAAGAACGCGGAGCTGGGGCGGCTGAACGCGCTCAAGAACCAGTTCCTCGGCATGGCCGCGCACGATCTGCGCAAGCCGGCCGGGCTCATCCTCAGTTACGCCGAGCTCCTCATCGACGAAGCGGCGATCGGGTTGACCGCCGAGCAGCAGGGGTTTCTGCAGACGATCCGCACCGCGGCGGACCGCATGCGCGGCGTCATCGACGACTTCCTGGACGTCAGCCTGATCGAGGCGGGGCGCTTCAGCCTCGACGTGCAGAGGGCGGACCTCGCCGACCTGGTCGAGGCAGCGCGCACGCTGGTCGCTCCGTCCGCGGCCAAGCGCGGGGTCCGCATCGCGACCGAGCTGGACCCTGCCGGGCGGGCGCTCCTCGGGGATGGTCCGAAGATCGAGCAGGTGCTGACCAATCTGCTGAGCAACGCCGTGGAGCACTCACCGGCGGAGGGCTGCGTGAGGGTCGGCAGCCGGCGCCTGGAGGGCGCCGTCCGGGTGTGGGTGGCCGACGACGGCGCGGGCGTCGCGGCGGAGCAGAGAGCGCGCCTCTTTCAGGCGTTCGCCGGCGACGCTGTCGCGAAAGCGAGCGGCGAACGCAGCATCGGCCTGGGCCTGGCCATCGCGCGCAAGATCGTCGAGGCCCACGGCGGGCGCATGTTCGTGGAGAGCGAGCCCGGGAGCGGCGCCGTTTTCGGGTTTATACTGCCGACGAACGGAGGCTCGTGATGACCAGGGAACAGCTGATCGACTCGG
>JBAXRL010000772.1:0-2121 GCA_037131205.1 Actinomycetes bacterium
GCAAGAACCACGTGCTCAAGGGCATCGACCTCGAGGTGTTCAAGGGCGAGGTCGTGGTGCTCATCGGGCCCTCCGGCTCGGGCAAGAGCACCTTCTTGCGCTGCCTCAACTTTCTCGAAGACCCGACCACCGGGGAGATCGGTATCGGCGGCGTGCACGTCACCTGCGGCAGCCACGGTGGGCAGTTCAAGAAGGACGTCCACCAGATCCGCATGAAGTGCGGCATGGTGTTTCAGGAGTTCAACCTCTTCCCGCACATGGACGCCATCGAGAACGTCATCGAGGGCCCCGTGCTCGTCAAGGGCGAGAAGAAGGCAGCCGCCATCACGAAGGCGCAGGCGCTCCTGACCAAGGTGGGGCTGGCCGAGCGCATGGACTTCTTCCCCAGTCAGCTCTCGGGCGGCCAGAAGCAGCGTGTCGCCATCGCCCGCGCCATGGCGATGGACCCCGTGCTGATGCTCTTCGACGAGCCCACCAGCGCCCTCGACCCCGAGCTCATCGGCGAGGTGCTCAAGGTCATGAAGGACCTCGCCTCTCAGGGCATGACGATGATCGTCGTCAGCCACGAGATGGGCTTCAGCCGCGACGTCGCCGACCGGGTCGTGTACATGGACGACGGCTACTTCATCGAGCAGGGCCCGCCCAGCGAGGTCTTCTTCCACCCGCAGGACGACCGCACCAAGCGCTTCCTGCGGCACATCCTCCCCGAGAAGGAGCCGCAGCAGGCCGCGGCGCTCGGCATCCTCGAGGTTGGCCAGGAGCTCCCCGATCCCGACGCCGCCCCGCTGCAGGGGCCGATCGGGGCCGCGCTGAACGAAGACAACATGGCCGACACAGCCATCCCCAGGATTCCGCTGTCCGGCGGCCCCATGGGCGAGACGCCGTTGCCTCCGGGCGACGAGAACCTCTAGAGATCGTCGGCGACACGCTGGGTCCCGGACGGGGCGGGCGGGCGCGAGAGCGTTTGCCCGCCCCGTCCTCGTGCGAGGCGGTGGGCCCGGCGCGGAGCGGCCGCGCGGCCGCGCGGGCGTCTGGTCGCGTCCGCGCACGGGGGCGGAGGAGGCGCGCGGTAGAATTCGTGGGACGCTGAGAGGAGCAGCCGTGAGCGCACGACAGCGGATCGACCCAATTCGGCCGCGGCTGCGCTGGCGGGTGTTGAGCGACGCGGACATCGAGCGGATCGACGCCGCGATCATGGAAGTGCTCAGCGGCGTCGGCGTACGGTTCCCGCTCGGGCGCGCGCTCGACGTGCTGGAGCGCGGCGGTTGCCGCGTCGATCGCACGTCGCAGACCGCGCGCCTGCCCGAAACGGTGGTGCGGGCGGCGCTGACGGCGGCGCCGAAGGCGCCGCTCCTCGCCGCTCGCGACCCGCGCTGCGACCTCGTGCTCGACGGCGCTCGCTGCTATCTCAGCAACGACGGCTGCGGCGTGTGGGTGATCGACCCGGAGTCTGGCGAACGCCGGGCCAGCACCAAAGCCGACGTCGCCGACTCGGCGCGCTTCATCGACGCTCTCCCGCAGGTGAGCTTCTATTGGGGACCGGTGGTAACGGCTGAGGATGTGCCGCTCGCCACGCGGCCGTTGCACGAGCTGGAGGCGGTCTTCGCCGGCACGAGCAAGCATTTCCAGGCCGTCGACGTGGTCGGCGAGCAGATGACGCGGCGCGCCGTCGAGATGGCGCGCGCCGTGGCCGGCGGGGCCGAGGAGCTCCGCCGCCGGCCGCTCATGAGCCTGATCGCCTGTCCCATCGACCCGTTGAGCAACGACGGCTTGAGCCTCGAGGCGGCGCTCGTGGCGGCGGAGGCCGGCGTGCCCGTCGGCTTTCTCTCGCTGACGCTCGGCTGCGCGTCTGCGCCGGCCACCATGGCCGGCAACCTCGTCGTCAATCTGGCGGCCGTGCTCGCCGGCACCGTCCTGGTGCAGCTCGCCTCTCCGGGCGCGCCCGTCTTCACGGCCGGCGCGCCCAGCGTCATGGATCTGAAGACCGGCGGCTATACCGGCGGCAGCCCGGAGGACTACGTCCTTGCTGCCGCCGCCACGCAGATGGCGCACCACTACGGCCTCGCCATGAACATGGGCACCATGGCCAGCGGCGCCAAGGAGCCGGGCTGGCAGGCCGCC
>JBAXRL010000773.1:0-2118 GCA_037131205.1 Actinomycetes bacterium
CGGCGCCGGCTCCCGGGGCGTGACGCCGCGCCTCGCAGACCCTTGCGGCGCCGGCTCCCGGGGTATGACGCCGCGCCTCGCAGACCCTTGCGGCGCCGCGCCCTCGGGTCTAGGCTCGTGGAGTCGTACCCCTGCGCCACGGGGCGCACGGGACCGGGGGAGTCTCAGGGAGGGGTCATATGGACAGCTGTCCACGCATCCGCAGCCGCATCCGCATCCGCATCCGTGTT
This sequence comes from Actinomycetes bacterium, assembly GCA_037131205.1. GTDB lineage: Bacteria > Actinomycetota > Thermoleophilia > UBA2241 > UBA2241 > CAIXSE01. Next base: position 231 of record JBAXRL010000773.1, read on the forward strand.
CGCAGTCGTGTTCGCAGTCGTGTTCGCAGTCGTCGCGGCCGTCACCTGTCGCGCCCGTTCGTCGCGCTGCTGTGCGCGGCGCTTCTTCTGGCGGCGGCCGGGGCCGCCGCCACGGCCGCAGGCTGCGGCGGCTCATCCGGCTCGGCGGGCGCCGGCGACGCCGGCAGCGCCTCCGCCGGCACGCCCAAGATGGGCGGCACCATCAAGATCGCCTTCGAAGGCGAGCCGGTGACGCTCGATCCCGCCATAAGCTGGGACGTCTCCGGGTGGACGGTCGAGGACTCCGTCTTCAACGCCCTGTACCGCTACGCGCCCAAGCCGGGCGCGGAGGGCACCGTGCTCATCCCCGACCTCGCCGCCGACATGCCGGCGATCTCCGCCGACGGCGCCACGTACACCATCAAGCTGCGCCCCGACGCCAGGTTCGCGCCGCCCGTGGACCGCGCCGTCACGGCCGCCGACGTCAAGTACAGCTTCGAGCGCATGATGGCCGAACCGCGTTGCCCGGCGACGTACTTCTACGCCGGCGTCGAGGGCGCCCAGGCGCTCGTCGACAAGAAGGCCAAGACGATCTCGGGCGTCAAGGTGATCGACCCGCTGACCATCCAGTTCAAGCTCACCTCGCCGGACCTCAGCTTTCTGTACGCGCTGAGCATGGAGTTCTGCGACGTGATCCCCAGGGAATGGGTGGACAAGTGGGGCGCCAAGGTGAGCCGTCACCCGCTGGGCACCGGGCCCTTCTACATGACCAGCTGGACGCCGGGCCGCGAGATCAAGCTCCTCAAGAACCCCAACTACTGGAACGCCGACGAGGTGTACCTGGACGGCGTCGACTTCGTGTTCAGCGTCACGCCATCGACCGCTCTGCTCAGGCTGCAGAGGGGGCAGGTGGACATCCTCGGCGACAACGTGCCGCCGGCCGACGTCAACCGCGTGCTGAGCGACCCACAGTGGAAGCCGTACGTGTTCGAGCAGCCGCTGATCGCCACCACCTACCTGTTCATGAACATGACGAAGACGCCCTTCGACGACCTCAAAGTGCGCCAGGCGCTGAGCTGGGCCGTCGACCGCGACAAGCTCGTCAAGCTGCAGAGTGGCCAGGCCGTGGCGCTGTACCAGATCTACCCGCAGAACCTGCCCGGCAGCGAGCCCGGCAAGGTGTACTACGGCTACGACCCCGCCAAAGCCAGGGCGCTGCTCGCCGAGGCCGGCTACCCCGAGGGCTTCAAGTCCATGATCTACACGAGCAACGTGGACCCGATGCCCAAGCTGGTGCAGTCCATCCAGGCCGACCTCAAGGCCGTCGGCGTCGAGGCCGACATCAAGACGATGAACCGCGCCACCTACTACAACTTCTCCAGCGACGCGGCGAAGACGCAGATGGGTACCGCCGACTGGTTCCTCGACTTTCCCGACCCGGTGGACTGGATCGTGCCGTTCTTCACCGAGGCTAATGCCGTGCAAGGCGGGCTCAACACGTCCTACTACGTGGACCCGTGGGTGGAGAGCGCCACCGCCGAGGCGCAGAAGATGACGGACCCCGCGGCGCGGTTGGCCAAGTACACCGAGATCCAGCAGCACATCATGGAGCAGGCGCCCTACGTGACCCTGTACTCACCGAAGATGACCACGATGTGCAGCAAGAACGTCGGCGGCTTCTACCTGCACCCGGTGCTCTGGTTCGACCCGCTGATGTACTGGCGCAAGTGAGCGGTGAGGATCGCGCCGGGCGGCGTCCCGCCGCCCGGCCGCGCGGCGACCGGCAGCTACGCCGTCGTCTCGCCGCGGGCGACGCGCATGTAGGCGTCGTGCACCTCGTCGTCCGAGCCGGCCGTGAAGTAGGGCTCGAGCTCGCGGAAGAGGTAGGTGAGGTCGGGCTGGTCCGCGC
>JBAXRL010000774.1:0-2117 GCA_037131205.1 Actinomycetes bacterium
CGCGGACCTTGGGGAAGTAGTCGTCGGGCGGGATGATGGCGCCGGCCTCGCCCTGCACGGGCTCGACGATGAAGGCGGCGATGTCGAAGCCCACGGCGTCGCAGATGGCGAGCTGCTTGTCGAGGGCGTCGGCGTCGCCGTACGGGATGAAACGCACCCCGGACATGAGCGGGTAGAAGGGCTCGCGGAACTCGCCCTTGCCGCTCACGCTCAGGGAGCCGAACGACTTGCCGTGGAACCCGCGCGTCGTGGAGATCATGCCCAGCGTGTGGCCGCCCTTCTTGCGCCGTGCCCAGAGCTTGGCGATCTTCATGGCGCCTTCGTTGGCCTCGGTGCCCGAGTTGCAGAAGAACGAGTACTGCAGATCGCCGGGCGTGACCATGGCGAGCAGGTGGCTGAGGTAGCCGCGCATGGGATCGAGGAGCTCCTGCGAGTGCAGCGCCTGGTGCTCGAGCTGGTCGCGCACCGCCTTGACCACGGTGGGGTGCCGGTGCCCCAGCATGTAGATGCCGAAGCCCCCGAGGCAATCGATGAACTCCTTGCCGTGGATGTCGAAGAACACGGAGCCTTCGTCACGCCATTCCACCGACGTGTAGTCGCTCGACACCGACTTGCGGTACTCGAGGATGCCGGGGTTGACGTAGCGCTCGAAGTTGGTCACGCAATCGTCGACCACGGCCTGCTGCTCGGTGGCCGTGAGTTCGGATCTCGCCATGAGATCGAGCGCCTTGCGCGATTCCCGTAGGGCTTCATCTTTCAGCTTGTCCTGCATTCGTCTCCCCAGTCCTGTGCCTTGCATGACGTGCTTTTTCGCTGTTTTGCGGTATAGTTCGTACAGCCGACCGAACCAGTGGACCACTCTACCGCGAAATCAGCGACGGCGCAAGGCTTGCGCGAGGCGGTCGCCGTTCCCAGCCGGCGGGAGCGGCGGCGGTAGTGCGGGCCGGGAGATGACGAGATGAAGAGATGACCGCGTACCAGGACACGATGAACGACGATCCCACCGCGCAGTTGTCGCCGACGGCGCGGCGCCTCGTGGCGGCCGCGCGCACGCTCCTCGCGCGCGGCGGCTTCGAGGCGCTCACCGTCGAGGGCGTGGCCGCGGAGGCGGGCGCCTACCGCGACTCCGTGCGCTACTACTTCGGCGGCAAGGCGGCGTTCATCGCCGCCGTGGTCGACTCACTGGCCCACGATCAGAGCCTGGCCGCGGTCACGGACACGCTGGCGCAGCCGGCGGGGCAGGAGCGCGTGCGCGCCCTGGTCGCCGGCGACCGCAAGCTCGTGGACGACCGCGACTCCTTTCGCGACTTCTTCGCGATCTTCCCGCACGTGCTCCTCGACGAGGAGCTGCGCGCGCGGGTCGCGGCGCTCTACGACTGGTACCGCGACCTCTACGCCGGCGGCATGGGAGGCGCGGGCGCCGAGGACGACGCGCGCCTGCGCGGCCTCGCCTCCCTGATGGTCGCCATGACCGACGGGCTCGCCGTGCAGAAGCTCCTCGACCCCGACGGCGTGGATCTCGAGTCCCTGTTCGGCCTGTGGGAGGAGATCCTGCGTCGCGCGCTCCCCGGCGCGGCGGGCCAATGACGCTTTCTTGTCCCTCCTGTGCGGCTGGAGTACTATAGCCGCCCCGCTTTTGCGGCCCCTCGCAGGAGGAACACACCATGATCGGTGAAGACGACGTTCGCTACGTCGCGAAACTTGCCCGTCTGCGTCTCGAGCAGGACGAGGTCGCGCGCATGACCGGCGAGCTCGCCAAGATTCTCGCGCACATCGACAAGATGAGCGAGCTCGACATCGCCGACGTGCCCCCCACCGCCCACGTCCTCGACGTGGTGAACGTCACGCGCCCCGACAAGCCGGGCACGAGCCTTTCGCGGGCGGACGCCCTGCGCAACGCCCCGGCCGTGACGGACGACTGTTTCCGCGTGCCGAGGATGAGCTGACGGTGACCGCGCTGGATCCGCTGCGGCTCACCGCCCGCGTCGCCAAGCGTCTGCTTGTCGACGGCGAGATCTCGTCGGCGGAGCTGGCCAAGGTCTACCTCGACCAGATCGCCGCCGTCGAGCCGCGGGTGCGCGCCTACATCCGCGTGACCCACGACAACGCCGCCAAGT
>JBAXRL010000775.1:0-2116 GCA_037131205.1 Actinomycetes bacterium
CCTTCACAGGCTGCCCGGCGACTCCTCGGTCGAGCGACCGCCCGCTGCCGGCGCCGTGGCTCGTAGCGCTTCACGGCGCTCCAGAAAGCTCTCCAGCCGCATGAGCGCGGCGCGGATATGGCCGGCCCAGGCGTCGAGCGCCTGCAGGCCGTCCGCGGTCAGGGTGTAGGTGTGGCGCGCCGGCCCCGCCTGCGGCACGTGCCACTCGGATGTCACCAGCCCCTGCTCTTCCAGGCGACGGAGCGTGCGATACAGGTGGCCGCGGTCTGCCGTGGGCGCCTCCGGCAGCGTCTCCAGACGCTCAAGGAGCTCGTAGCCGTGTGCGGGGCTCTCCGCGAGCAGCAGCAGCAGCCAAGGCTCCAGGCGCGAGAGCGCACGGCCGGGCCCGGAAGTGCAGGGCCGGCCGCGGGCGGCGCCGGGATCTTCAGGTTTCATGTCGGGAGTGTTCATAGATGTCTTCGGCTATTATATGCGTCTAGCATATAGTCGCGCAACTCGGCTTGCCGTGGGCCACGGACAGCTCGGTCTCGCCGTCCCGCGTCGGCGTTTGACGACCTCGTGCAGCGGTGATAGTATCGAAACGCTCTCGTATCGTTATTGTGTTCGTGAAGACGTAAGGCAGTCCGGCCAGAGCTGTAAGGAGTCGCATGACCGTGAGTGACACGACCGCGGAGACAAGAGCCAAGCCGGGCCGGCCGCGAGACCCGCAGGTCGACGAGGCGATCTTCGCGGCCACCCTCGAGCTGCTCGCCGAAGACGGCTACGCGCAGCTCACCATCGAGAGGATCGCGGCTCGGGCGGGCGTCGGCAAAACCAGCCTGTATCGCCGCTGGCCGGACAAGGTGTCCCTTGTGCTCGAGGCTGTGAGCCGCAACCCGGAGCGTCCGTCGGCGCCCGACACCGGCAGCCTGCGCGCCGACATGCTCGCCTATCTGCGCACTCTCGTGCGGTACCGCACGGTCCACGGCGAAGCGATCTCGGCGATCAGCGGCGAAGCGTTTGCCAACGCCCGCTTCGGCGAGGCGTTTCGCGCCGGTATGGCCGACCCGGTGATCGCCGGCATGCGCACCATCGTGGAGCGCGCCGTGGCGCGCGGCGAGCTCCCGGCGGGCGCCGACGTCGACCTCCTTGCGGCCCTGCCCCCGGCGCTGCTGCAGACGCAGCGGCTGTTCAGCGGGCGCCATGCCGACGAAGCCTTCGTGGAGCGGATCGTCGCTCAGTTCTTCTCCCCGTGCCCAGACGAAAGCGAGTCCCGGTGACCACCCCCGCACGTATCTACGAACGCCGCTGGAAGATGCTCGCGGTGCTCTCTCTGAGCATGATGATCATCGGCCTCGACAACACCATCGTGAACGTCGCGCTGCCCACGCTGCAGCGTCAGTTCAGCGCTTCGGCCTCCGATCTGCAATGGATCGTCGATGCCTACCTGCTGGTCTTCGCCGCGGCCCTGCTGACCATGGGCACGCTTGGCGATCGCTACGGCCGCAAACGCGCGTTGCAGGGCGGCCTGCTCATCTTCGGCGGCGCCAGCGCGGCCGTGGTCTTCGCGGGCAGCGTGGACCAGCTCATCGCGCTGCGCGTCCTCATGGGCCTGGGCGCGGCGCTGATCATGCCCGCCACGCTCTCGATCATCACCAATGTGTTCCCGCGCGAAGAGCGCGGCCGGGCGATCGGCATCTGGGCGGGCACGGCGGCCATCGGCATCGGCCTGGGCCCTCTGACCGGCGGGCTGCTGCTGGAGGCCTTCTCGTGGAGCTCCGTCTTCCTTGTGAACGTACCGGTCGCCATCGTGGCCTTGCTGCTCGGCATCAAGCTGGTGCCCGACAGCCGCGACCCAGAGCCGGGGAGGTTTGACCTGATCGGGGCGGCGCTCTCGGCGACGGCGCTGCTGGCCTTCGTGTGGGCGGTCATCGAAGCGCCATCCCGCGGCTGGACGAGCACCGAGGTGATCGTCGGCTTCGTGGCCGCCGCGCTACTGGCCGCCGCGTTCGTCGCCTGGGAACGGCGCGTCGCCGCGCCGATGCTGGACCTGGCCTACTTCCGCAACCCGCGCTTCAGCATGGGCTCACTGGCGATCTCGACGATCTTCTTCTCCCTGATGGCGGCGATCTTCGCC
>JBAXRL010000776.1:0-2115 GCA_037131205.1 Actinomycetes bacterium
GCGTCCGAGATCGAGACGCGCGGGTACTTCCGGTGAGCCGAACGGGCTCGTGATCTGTACCGCGACGCGAAGAGTGCCGTCGATGGGCTCCGTGGTGAAGCCGAAAGGCCCGACCTGGGCGCCGTCGATGGCCTCCAGCACCAACTCGGCGGCTGCATCGTCGAGCCCCGCGAAGTCGAGGTCGGTGGAGAACCTCCCCGCGCTGCCCGCCCAGAACTTGCGGATGGCTGTGCCGCCCTTCAGCGCGATGCCCAGTTCGAACAGCCCCCGGTCGGCCAGTCGGCACAGCAGGTGGTCCTGCGCGATGTCGATCAGGGCCGGGTCGCGCCCGCCACTTCGGCCCTGGTAGTGCCGGACGATGTAGCCCTCGGTGATCACTGAGCGCCGATCTCGAGGCCTGTGGAATCGATGACGTCGAAGGCGCCCGAGTGGCGTCCCTGCCGATTACGCGGGCCCAAGTAGTAGGGCCCCGCATCAGGGGGCGCGTCCTCAAGGAGCCTCGCCGCCGCCGCGACCTGACCGCCGAGGTCGAGCAGATAGGCCGCGCGAGCCCACGCAGCTCGCGATCTCCCCTCAAGCTCGGCGTGGAGCAGATCGCCCTCAACAGCTTCGGCTGCCGGGCCAAGCCACTCGCCGGCGTTGGGCCAATCGCGATAGAGCGACGGTCGTGCCGCCATGAACGCGACGAGCGTGGTCGGGCTCCACACTGGGAGGCTCTCGCGCTTCACCAGCGGCGCACGTGGCACCCAACGCACGACCCGGTACGCGCGAAGCGCCGGAGGCACGGTCAGACCAGCCGGCGCACTCACCGCTTCGCGGGCAGGCCGACGGCTGGCGTAGCCCAGCAGGTACGCCGCGGACTCGGCCGCCACTGCGAACGGCGCATCCGGGCGACGCGTCAGGGTCGCGCGCAGCTCAATGAGAGGATCACCGGCGCTGTATGCTCCCGCACGCGCGGCGGGCGCGAACTCCCAGACGCCGCGCGTCTTGAGGTCGAGGAGCCAGCCGCGCTCGCGCAGCCGTTGCAGCACCACGTTGATCGGCCAGTGGACGCCGGCCTCCTGCGCCACGTGCTCGAGGCCGTCCCGGCTGACAACGCGTGGCTGCTCAAGCTCGAGGAGCTCGAGCAGGCGGCCGAGCGAAGGAGTCGATGAGCGCGCTGTCATCAGCAGTTACTATCCTTGCTATTTCCGATAGCATCATAATCATAAGTGACAGCGTCTCGTCAATGCCGCCATCTCCTCACGGGCACTCGAGGACTTCGCGATACGATTGTCGCAAGCGACCCGAACGGAGCCCGCATGGAGACCATCGTCACCCTGAAGATCACGCTGCTCCGCGCCAAGCCGCCCATCTGGCGGCGCCTTGAGGCGCCGGCCGCGTACAACCTCGGCGAGCTGCACAGCGTGCTGAACGCCGCCATGGGCTGGCTCGACAGCCACCTGCACACGTTCGACGTCGACGGCCGCGACTTCGACCCCACGGCGTTCAACGCCGGCGAGGTGTCGGAACTGCTGCGCAAGGTGGCCGGCGGCGAGCTGCCGGAGGAGTGGGATTGACCAGAGCCGAACCCGACGAGAAGGCCGATCGCGGCCCCTCTACCGCACGCTCGCGGCGGCGCGCTTCGCAAGCGCGCCGGCAATGGGGTGCGCGGTGACGCCGCCGGACGCGCAGCGCCCGGAGCTCACGCTCCTGCAGGGCCAGTACCTTGCGTTCGTCCGCGCCTACACCCTGATCCACCGGGAGCCGCCGGCCGAAGCGGACATGCAGCGGTTCTTTCGGGTGACGCCGCCGTCTGTGCATCGCATGGTCGTCACGCTGGCCGAACGAGGCTTGATCGCGCGCACGCCGGGCCAGGCGCGGTCGCTGCGCGTCCTCGTGCCGCCCGAGGAGCTACCACCACTGGAGGATCCGGCTGCGCACGAAGATACGTGAGGAGCCGCAGAGCGCCGGCCTCCGCCGGGCGGCCGCTCCGCGGTTGCCGGTGATGCGCATGGCGTTGGCGGGCAGAGACAGAGAGAACGGAGGCGAGAATGGACCCTGAATCGATCGCGCCGGCAAGAGCCGTCGGGGAGCAGGTGCTCCGCGACGAGCACGGCTTCTTCGTGGACGAAG
>JBAXRL010000777.1:0-2109 GCA_037131205.1 Actinomycetes bacterium
CGCATCGTACTGTCCTACCCGGACGTGTACGAGATCGGCATCTCCAACCCGGGTCTGCAGATCCTCTATGCCCACCTCAACGACGCCACGGCGGCGGCGGCGGAGCGCGCCTACTGCCCCTGGCCCGACATGGCCGCCTTGATGCGTGCCCACGACGTGCCGCTGTGGACGCTCGAGACCATGGCGCCGGTCGCCGGCTGCGACCTCTGGGGCTTCACGCTGCCCCACGAGCTCACGTACACCAACGTGCTCGAGATGCTCGACCTCGCGGGCGTTCCGCTCCACGCCGCCGAGCGCGGGGAGGGACGCCCCATCGTCCTCGGTGGCGGGCCGGCCGTGCCCAACCCCTGGCCCTTGGCCCCGTTCTTCGACGCGTTCTTCATCGGCGAGGTAGAGCACCGCCTCGACGAGATCGTGGAGGCGCTGGCCGCGCCGTCGCGCGCCCGCCGTCTGCAGGCGCTCGCCGCCGTCCCCGGCATGTGGCTGCCGGGGGTGAGCGAGCGCCCGGCGGAGCGTCAGGTGTTCACGGCGTTCTCCAGCGCCCCGCCCGTCCTGCGCCCGGTCGTCCCGGTGCTCGAGGCGGTGCACGACCGGGCGATCGTCGAGGTGATGCGCGGCTGCACCGCGGGCTGCCGCTTCTGCCAGGCCGGCATGTGGTACCGGCCGGTGCGCGAGCGCCCCGTCGACCTCGTCGTCGAAGCCGCCGACACGCTGCTCGGCGAGACCGGCTGCGACGAGGTCTCGCTGCTCTCTCTCAGCTCCTGCGACTATTCGGGGATAGAGGAAGCGCTCACGCGCATCCGCGCCCTGCGCCCGGGGGTGCGCGTCTCCCTGCCGTCGCTGCGCATCGATTCCGCCGCCGAGGCTCTGGGCGGCTTCGCCGCCGACCAGCGCGGGTCCGTCACGCTCGCTCCGGAGGCCGGCACGCAGGAACTGCGCGACGCCATCAACAAGGGCGTCGACGACGCGCAGTTCGAGGAGGCCGTGCGCGCCACCTTCGGCGGCGGCTTCACCGGGCTCAAGCTGTATTTCATGATCGGCCTGCCCGGCGAAACCGACGTCGACGTCGCCGGCATCGCGCGCATGGCGGGCACGGCCGCGCGTCTCGCGAAGGATATCGCGCGCGGCCGCGCCCGCCTCACTGTCGCGGTGTCTTCCTACGTGCCCAAGGCGCACACGCCGTTTCAGCGCGAGCCGTTCGCCGGCGAGGCCGCCCTGCGCCATCGGCAGCAACTGTTGCGCGCGGCGATGCCGCGCGGCGTGCGCGTCAACTTCCACGACGTCGCGGCCTCGCTGGTCGAGGCCACGCTGGCGCGTGGCGGGCCCGGCAGCGACCGGCTCGTCGAGGAGGCCTGGCGACGCGGCGCCCGCTTCGACGGCTGGAGCGAGCACTTCCGCTTTGCGGTCTGGGAGGCCGCGGCTGTCGCCACGGGGATCGCGCTGGGCGCGGCCGACCAGCACAGCGATGAAACCCTGCCGTGGGAGCTCGCGGTGGCCGCGGGCGTGTCGCGCTCTTTCCTCGCTGATGAGCGCGCGCGCGCCGGCCGCGGCGCGCTCACCGACGACTGCCGCGACGGGCGCTGCGCGGCCTGCGGGGTCTGCGGCGGCGGCGTCGAGATGGACGTGCTGCCGTGACCTGGTGGCTGCTCACCTTCTCGCGCGGCGGCCCCGCCGCGTACCTCTCGCACCTCGATACGGCGCGCGCCGTGCAGCGCACCTTCGCGCGCGCCGGCGTGCCCATCGCCTTGTCTCAAGGCATGCGACCCAAGCCGCGGCTGTCGCTGCCCCTGCCGTTGCCGGTGGGCGCCGCGGGCTGCGAGGAGCTGGCCGTCGTCGAGGTCCCGGACGACCAGCCGGGCACGGCGGCGGCGCTGCGCGCGCTGCGCGCTGCCGCGCCGCCCGGTCTCACGCCCCTCGCGATCGTGGTCGTCGGCGACCAGCACCCTCGGCCGCAGGCGCTTGAAGCCCGGTATGCGTGCCTGCTCGAAGGCGACGCAGGCGCCGTGCGGACCGCCGTCGAACGCTATGCCACGGAAGTCTCGGTCGTCCGCGAGCGCGTGTCCCCCAAGGGCAGGCGCACGCTCGACCTCAAGGAATACGTCGTCCACG
>JBAXRL010000778.1:0-2107 GCA_037131205.1 Actinomycetes bacterium
CTACCCCCGCCGCGGCGGCTCCGGCGGCTCCGGCGGCTCCGGCGGCTCCGGCGGCTGCGGCGCCCCATGTCCGCCTTCTCGCGGCCGTCGATCCGGAGGCTGAACGCGCGGGCGGACGGAAGGGGATGGTCATGTACCTGCATTGCGTGACATGCGACAATCGAGTGACCGGATCGGAGGAGCGCGAGCGTGACCAAGATTGTCATCATTGAAGACAACGAGACGATTCGCGCCGAGTTGTCGGTCTTCCTCAACCGCAACGGGTACGAGACCGAGGCGCCAGAGCGCTTCGACGACGTCGTGTCGATGGCGGTCGCGCCCGCCACCGACCTCGTGCTGCTCGACATCAATCTCCCGGTGTTCGACGGCTTCCATGTCACGCGGGAGATCCGCAAGCAGTCGCAGGTGCCTATCATCATCGTCACGAGCCGTGACACGGAGATCGACGAGCTCGTCGGCATGAACCTCGGGGCGGATGACTTCGTCACCAAGCCCTACAACACTCAGATCCTGCTTGCGCGCATCCGTTCCGTCCTTCGAAGAGGCGACCCGTCAGCGACCGGAGCGCGCCTCTCGTGCGGACGATTCAGCCTCAACTTCGCCCGCAGCACGCTCGTCGTCGACGAGGTAGAGATCGAGCTGACGCGCAACGAGCTGAGGATCCTCGGTCGCCTGTGCGAACGCCGCGGTGAGATCGTGTCACGGGAAGACCTCATGCTGGCCTTGTGGGACACCGACGTGTTCGTCGACGACAACACGCTTACCGTCAACATTAACCGGCTGCGCGGCAGACTCGACGAGGTGGGTCTCACCGAGCTCATCGAGACACGTCGCGGGCAGGGCTACCTGATCGGCGAGTGACCACGTGACTCTCACAGCTTTCCTCAAGGACCGACGGATCCCGATCGCTGTGCTGCTGTGCGCGACCGTCGCCTCGTGCGCCGCCGCTGCGGTGATCTCGCGCAACGCGGCGCTCACGACCCTGATCGGCGCGACCATGATCGCGGGGATCGCTGTCGCGCTCGCCATCGAGTACCTCCCGAGAAGGGCCTACTATCGAGAGCTGATCGGGACGGTGGAGGCTCTCGAGCGGAAGAACTACATGGCGGAAGTGACCGCCGAGCCCGGCTTCGAAGAAGGTCGGTTCACCCACGACCTCCTGCGTACCGCGAACAAGGCGATGCTCGAGGAGATCGCGCTCTACAGGGAACGCGAGACGGAGTACCGGGAGTACGTCGAGCTGTGGATACATGAGATCAAGGCGCCGATAGCCTCGGCCATACTCATCGCGAAGAACTATCCTTCGGACGCGACCGACAAGATGCTCGCCGAAGTGGAGCGCATCGGGGACCTCGTGGAGCAGACGCTCTACTATGCGCGCAGCAACAGCGTCGCCCAGGACTTCCTCGTCCGGGAGACCAGCCTGGAGGCCGTCGTCAACCCGGCGCTCCGGCGCAATGCGCGTGCGTTCATCGAGCGGCGCATCCACCTCGAGGTCGAGGACCTCGACGTGCCGGTCTTCACGGACACGAAATGGGCGTCGTTCGTGGTCCAGCAGGTCCTCGCCAACGCGATTGCGTACACGCCCACCGAACACGCGTCGATCCGCATCCGGGGTTCGCGTGCCGACCAATCGGTGGTGCTCACCATCGAGGACAACGGCTGCGGCATCCTTGCGAGCGAGTTGCCGCGCGTCTTCGACAGGGGCTTCACCGGCAGCAACGGACGACGCAACGTCGCCGCGACCGGCCTCGGGCTCTATCTCGTACGCAAGCTTGCGGACCGCATCGGGCTTGGAGCCTCCATCTCCTCCGTCGTGGGCGAGGGCGCCACCGTCACCATCGTGTTCCCTGTGATGGCACAGGCGCTGCCCGCTGCGTCCGCGGCGTCCCTTACGGAATCGTAAGGCGCGTGTAAGCGGAATCGATGGCTGCGCTCCGCTGTGGCCGCTACGCTCTTCCCATGGAAACAGATGCCAGGCTGAACAGGTTCAACCCTCGGTCAGCCGTACAGGTCGGTACCTGTACCTGACGAGTGACCGTCAGTGGGCACGACGAAAGGGTAGATCATGCAGTGGTTCATCGGATTCATGGCGTTCGCGATCTTC
>JBAXRL010000779.1:0-2107 GCA_037131205.1 Actinomycetes bacterium
CCGCAGGCTCGCGCGCGGGCGGTGCCGCAGGCTCGCGCGCGCGCGGCGCGGCCCCAGGGAAACTGAGGGAAGACAGCCCTCCGTCCCCCCACGCCTTCACCGGCCGCGAGTCGCTGGCCCGCACACGTCGTCTCGCGCATCGACCGGCGCGGTTCCGTCAGCCGCGGCCCGGTCTTCCGGCAGCCGCGGCTGCAGAAGACCGTGCGGGTGGTCGCCGCCCACGGCATAGGCGCCGTGCGAGCGTATGCCGTTGGCGGTACCGCTGGCGGGACTTCCAACGGTATCGTTGGAAGTCCCGTCAACGGCTGCGGCCGCGTTCGACTATGCCCCCGCCGGCGGGCCGCCTCCGCTGAGCGCGAACGTCGACGTTGACGCGACCGTCTGAGGGGAACACAGCCCTTCCACGCTCGTTTTCACTCGCCGCGGGTGGCGAAGCCGCCGGGGAAACGTACCGATTTGCACTACCCCGCCGGGCGTCCCCGCAGGCTCACGCCCGGGCGGCCCCAGCGGCCGTTCAACAGGGTGTGGATCGATGATCGCCGACAGTGAGGACTGCATGAGCGGCAAGGTGGCGGCCGGCCGCGGAGTCTGACGAGCGTGGTCGCGCCCGAGCCGTTGGGGCCGGTCGGCCGCGGTCGGCTCAGTCCTCGCCGGTGCGGTAGGCCTGCGCCTGCACCTCGTACATGTGCGCGTAGCGCCCGCCGAGCGCCATGAGCTCGTCGTGGGCGCCGCTCTCGACGATGCGGCCGCCGTCGAGGATGTGGATGCGGTCGGCGGTGCGCACCGTGCTGAAGCGGTGGCTGATGAGCACCACGGCGCGGCCGCGGGCGAGCTCCTTGATGTGCTGAAACACGAGCCACTCCGTCTCGGGGTCGAGGGCGCTGGTGGGTTCGTCGAGGACGAGGATCTGGGCGTCGCGCACGAAGGCGCGCGCCAGCGCGACCTTCTGCCACTCTCCGACGCTCAGCTCTTCGCCCTCCGCGAACCACTTGCCCAGCATCGTGTCGTAGCCGTGGCGCAGACCCTGGATCACGGGGTCGGCGCCGGCGTCGCGGGCGGCGGCCTCCACGGCGGCGTCAGCCGCCGGGTCGCCCGCCGCCAGCTCGACGTTGCCCACGCGGATGTTCTCGCGGGCCGTCATCTGGTACTGGGCGAAGTCCTGGAAGATGACGCTCATGTGGCGGCGCAGCTCGTCGACGTCGAAGCTGCGCAGGTCGGTTCCGTCGAGGGTGATGGCGCCGGCGCTGGGGTCGTACAACCGGCACAGCAGTTTGACGAGCGTGGTCTTGCCGGAGCCGTTGGGGCCGACCAAAGCCGCGACCTCGCCGGGGCGCACGGTGAGGCAGATGCCCGCGAGCGCCGTGCGGTCCGTGTCGGGGTAGCTGAAATCGACGGCCTCGAAGCGGATGCCCTCGGTCAGTGGCCGCGGGACGGGCGCCGGCTGCGCCGGCGGCAGCACCCGCGGCTCCAGCGTCATGAACTCGTGGTAGTACGTGAGGAAGAGGTTGTCCTCGTAGAGGCCCGCCATGCCGCCGAGCACCGCCTGCAGCGACGAAAGGCCGGTCTGGAAGGCCTGGTAGTACATCACCATGGAGCCCAGGCTGATGGCCCCCGAGATCGTCTGCCAGACGATGTAGGCAAAGGTGCCGAAGATGGCCAGCACCGCCGCGGCGCTGCTCGCGAAGTCGGCCAGGGCGCGCCGCCGGGCGATGCCGATGCGCTCGGTGCGCAGGACGAGCCGCAGATCCCGGTACAGGCTGCGGAACAGTTCGCCGAGACCGAAGAGGCGCACCTCCTTGGCGCGCGTGCCGTCGGTGAGCAGCCAGTGGAAGTACCAGGTCTGGCGCTCGCTCATGGTGCGCGCCCGCTGCCAGGCGTACATCTTGCGGCTGAAGCGCACGCGCACCAGCGCCCCCGGGATGGCGGCGAGCACGACGATCAGGCCGACGCTCCAGTGCAGCGTGAAAAGGAGGCCGGCCATGGCGACCATGCTGATGAAGCTCTGGCCGGTGGAGAGCAGGTCGGTGACGATGCGCATCGGCCGGCTGGGCGCCTCCTGCTGGGCGCGGTGCAGGGCGTCGTAGTACTTCGAGCTCTCGTAGTACTC
>JBAXRL010000780.1:0-2100 GCA_037131205.1 Actinomycetes bacterium
GCCGCGATCCGCTCCACCCTCTCGCGGCTCCCGGCCCCGTACCCCGCCACCACCAGGAAGCGGCTTTCCGCGAGATCCCCGGTCGCCGGCGGGTCGACGAGCTCAAGGTCCTCGAACGGCGTCGCGCCCGTCTCGTCCGTTTCGTCGCTGTCGGACAGAACGTCGTGCCCGAGACTCGTGCGGGCGCGCTCGTCGTTCCAGGAGGCATCGATCGTGACGCACCACGGACGCGCCGTGAGCGCGAAACGTCCTACCATGTGACCGGAGTAGACGTTCTTGCGGCACAGAAGATGCTCCGGCCCAACTTCGACGCTCAGCGCATCCGTCAGGACGGCGCCGTTGGTGCGGCAGGCGAGGCGCGTGGCCAGCTCCGTTCCCGCGGCGCCTCCGGGAAAGAGCAGGAGCGGGATCTGCTCGCCTCGCACCAGCGCCGTGAGGATCTCGGCCATCCGATCCGGCCGCCGCGCCGCCGTCTTGATCAGCCGGACGGCGCGGGTCGGCGCCAGCTCCACGAGCCGCTTCCTGTCGCTGTCGTCACCGTAGAAGACGAGCGTCTCCCCGGCCAGATCGCCGCTCAGGCCCTCGCGCAGAAAGGCGCCCAGGGCCTGGGCCTGCTGCGCGGCGGCGCCGCTCGCGCCATCCAGGATCGCCGCGAATCTCACAGCTTCTCGATCACGCTCTTGAGATGTGAGTCGAAGAGGACCCGCGCTTTTTCTCGCGGCGTCTCCCCGCCGATGATGACGCCCCGGCGAGCGCGGTCGATCGCCTCCAGCCCCACCAAGACGCAAGGCTCGCGGCGCAACTCCCCGGCGATATCGACGCCCAGATCGGCGCCCGAAACGATGTCGATGCGCCTGTCCCTGCGGGCAAGCCGGTCCGTCAGCGTCGGCACTCGTAGTTGCGAAACGACCGCATTGCCCACAGCGAGCACGCAGGGGAGGCGGAGCGTCGCGCGCAGGAGCCCGTCGTCTGCCATGCAGGCCACCCGCACGCGATCGTCAGGCAATGGCTCGACCTCGATCACCTGCGTCAGGCACGGCCACCCCAGGGCCTCGGCGACCATGAAGGGGACCGTGCCGCTGTCGCCGGGGCCGCCGCGGCAGCCCAGCAGCAGCAGATCGCTGTGATCGACCTGCCGTACATACTCGGCAATGAGCGCTGCGACGACGGCGGGCGCGAAGTCGAGGGCGGCCTCAGCTTCCCCGCGGGCCGCCCTGTCGTAGCCGAGGGCGAGGAGCGTCTTCAGGTAGGGCTCGGTCTCCCTGCCGCCGACGGACAGCGCGCCGAGGCCGGTGGCGGCTCCGCGCTCCGCGCGCGCCTCGGACAGTCGCAGCGCTATCTCCAGAGCGCTCTCGTCGAAGCAGTTGAGGATGCGCCGGACGTAGCGCGTCTCCACGCCCTGCGCCGCGCCCTCCGCGGTGCCGACCGCCGCTCCCGCGAGCCAGTCCGCCTCCCGCAGCGCCTCGTAATCGGGAGTGACCTTGAAGGAGACCAGGATCCGCAGGCTGCTCACTTAGGGATGATCGTCCCCACGTTCATGATGCCGTTGGGGTCGAAGGCGTGCTTCAGTGTCTCGAGGATGTAGTACGAGGAGCCGTACTCGTCCTTGACCCACGGCGTCCGCGCCTTGCCGATCCCGTGGTGGTGGACGATGGAGCCGCCACGCTTGAGCGTCTCCTCGCAGATGATGCCGATGATGGGGAGGTAGTACTTGTCGGTCTCCTGCTCCGGCCCCACATCGACGACGTTGAAGAAGTAGTTGAAGTACATGTTGGTGCCGTTGATGTAGCTGTGGGAGGAGTGCCCGCCCATCATCGTGATGTCGGGGATCTCGGCGATGATGCGGGCCTTGGCGGCCTGGTAGATGTCGTTGATCGAGCCCCAGTCGGCGGAGATCTCGGTGGTGCGGTTCACGTTGCGCGTCTGACGGATGCGCTCGTCCTCGGCGACGATCTTGCTCGCGTCCCAGCAGAGGTCGTTGAACCAGGTCTCGATGTAGGCGGCCTCGACCGGCTTGCACTCCGGGAAGCCGGCGACCACGGTCGCGATACCCTCGGCGGTCGCCCTGGCGATGCCGGCCGGCCCTTCGGCCATGAAGAG
>JBAXRL010000781.1:0-2098 GCA_037131205.1 Actinomycetes bacterium
GACAACTTGCCGTCGGCCGCCGCCTTGGTGAGGTCGCGGCCGAGCTCGTCGAGCAATGGGGTCTTGCGGTGGCCCTGCATGGGGGCGCCTCTGGCGCCGGCCGCTGGGGAGCCCTCAGGCGCGGTGTGACGGGCGGCGGACCCGACCACGGCGCCGTCGGCCGGCTTCGCGACGACACCCTCGGGGGTCTTGACCAGCGCGATGCCCGCTTTGACCAGAATCGCGCTGCCCAGGTCGCGTTCGCCGATCAGCGACGCGCCACGTGCCTTGGCGCGTTCACCGGCGAGGGCCACAAGATCGTCCGGCGGCAGCACGAGGCCGCCATCGCCCGCAGCCACACGCTCGTCCACCGAGCGGAGGAGGTCGTTGGCGTCGAGACCGCTCAGATCCTCGGCCATCGGGCCGTGCCGCTGCAGGAACACCGTGAGGTAGGAGTGGAGCCCCGGCTCCGCTTGATCGTTCTGCTTGCGCAGCTCTTCGGCGCGCTCAAGGATGGCCCGCGCGCCCGGAGCGAGCTCTGGCGCGGGGTCGCTCACCTCGTGCCTCCCACGTGTCGGCCCGCCGCGGCCAGGAGTCGGGCGCCGGCGCTCGAGGCCGGGGCTATCACGCTAGCTTCGAGCATGGTCCTTGACCGTCAGACCACCCCACCTGGCGACGATCCGGTCATCGTAGTCATCCGCAACGGACACCACGCCCAGGAGGGCGGCCTTGAGCTCCTCTTTGTCGATGGCGCCGGCGACCACGTTGTAGTTGTAGTAGAT
Source organism: Actinomycetes bacterium (assembly GCA_037131205.1). Taxonomy (GTDB): domain Bacteria; phylum Actinomycetota; class Thermoleophilia; order UBA2241; family UBA2241; genus CAIXSE01. Next base: position 762 of record JBAXRL010000781.1, read on the forward strand.
CGTGCCGTCCTCGCTGACGCTGAAGGCGCCGAAGCGCATGTCGTCGTTCTCGTGAAGCAGGAACATCGCCAGTTCGAGATTCATCTCGGCGCCCATGACCACCGGCGCGTACGCCTGGAGAGTGGCGCCGTCATCTCCGCACGGGATCACATAGGCGTAGACCAGCGTCGAGCCCGCGACAAAGGAGAAGCCCGGACGATCGTCCATGATGCCGATGCTCTCGCCGAAGACCTCTCTGGCGATACCCAGGCAACGCTCGTAACCGGCACGCTGGGCGTCTGTCTCGAACTCCACGGCTCCTCCTGTCTGGCGTGACCTCGCAGACACCGCGTCCGCGGGTCGCGAGTGGCGCCTCGTCGCGGTAGCCCGGCGAGGCGCCGGGTCGCCCGTCGTCGCAAGCGAAGGTCCCGGACCAAGCTCGCTGCCCGACCATCCTACACGGCGGATCGGCCTGTAGTCCGGCATTCTGGAGACTGGAAGGGCTGCGGGCCGCCGCAGGAGGGCGGACCGCCGGAAGGCGGGCCGCAGGCCCGACAGCTCGGCGCCGGGCGGGCCGCCGCAGGCCCGCCCGCCCTTCCTGGCGTATACTCATCGCATGGCTCGTCTCACCCGCATCGTCCTGGCCGCCGCGGCGGCGCTCGCGCTCTGCGCGAGCCTCTCCGCGGCTCTCCTGCTTTGCGCCGCGGCCGCGCCCGCACCCGCCGCCGCGACCAGCCCCGCCGACCTCCGCCCGCCGATCACCGTCAAGCTCATCCCCTTCGGCGCAACGCGCAAGGCGCAGATGGCCGACTACAGCGAGCACCACTACCACCAGCACACCTGGAAGCTCACCGACCCCAAGGTCGTCGTGCTGCACCACACCGCGGGGGCCACGTGGGAGCCGGCCTGGTGGACCTTCGCCAACAACACCGCCTACGACTCGGGCACCGGCCAGAAAGAGAAGCCCGGCGTCTCGGCGCACTTCATCATCGACAAGGACGGCACGATCTACCAGTGCCTGCCGCTCACCGTGCGCGGCCGCCACGCCGTGGGCATGAACTGGTCGTCCATCGGCATCGAGATCGTGCAGGAGGGCAAGAGCGGCAAGGACGGCCACTGGATGGACCGCCAGATCCTCGCGCGCCCAGCGCAGGCCAACGCCGCCCTGCGCCTCGTGCGCTACCTGCAGGCGCGCTTCGGCATCAAGAAGAAGAACGTAGTCGGCCACGCCACGGCCAACGCCTCGCCGTACTTCAAGGAATACGCCGGCATCAAGAACGCCGCCGGCGACTGGTTCGCCGCCGAGGTGAAAGCCTTCAAAGCGCGGCTGTAGGCGGCCGCCCCGGCCCTCCGGCCCG
>JBAXRL010000782.1:0-2096 GCA_037131205.1 Actinomycetes bacterium
CGGCGCCGTGGCGCCGAGGATGGGCATGGGGTAGAGCATGATCGGGATGCCGGCCGCGGCCAGCGCGAAGGCGAGATCCATGCCGAAGCGCTCCTGATGGAGCGGGCTGACCGTGCAGAGGATCACCGAGAAGGTAGGCCGGGCCTTCAGCTCCGCTGAGCCGCCGGCCACCGCCTCGGCCATGCGGATGAGCGGCCTGGCCTCGGTCGCGTCCTTGATGCTGACGACGATGCTGTGTTTGCGCGAGGCCCGCAGGCAGGCGTCGAGCTCGTGCAGGACGCGGGACTCCTCGGGGGTGTCCTGCGCGGAGACGAGCGCCGAGGTGGCCGAGAGATTGGGCAGGCCGTCGACGACGTGTGCCGCGTCGTACACGTCCTGCTTGACGCTCGGCCGCACCGTGCCGTCGGCCTCACGCACGGAGGTGGCGCAGCCGTCGGAGGCGAGGTACACGTGCTCCCCGTCCAGCGGGAGGTCGTACTCGGGGGTGCGCCCGCCGAGGATGAAGTTGGCGGGCAAGGTCTGGAGCGCTTCGTCGATGGCCGTCGCCGGGATGCGGGCCACGGTGGTCTCGCGATCGACCGTCGCCCCGTGGGCCTCGAGCACGTCGAGGGCGCGCTGCGAGTGGAACATCACGCCGACGTCGGCGAGCACGTCGAGCGAGGCTTCGTGGATGCGCGCCACGTCGTCCGCGTCCAGGATGCGGAGCGGCCGCCGCGGCCCGACGTAGCGTCCGTCGGCGTGGGTGGTCATGAGTCTCCCTTCGGGACGTCTGGGTCGGACGCGGCGAGACGGTCGCCGCGGCTCACAAACTGCGTGGTGACGAACGGCGAGGTGACGGCGCGCACGAGCGCGTCGTAGTCCACGGCGAACGACACCGTATCGCCGGGGCGCAGAGGCTCGGGCGTGATCAGCACGCTGACGTCACTGGTGGCGCCGGCGAGGTACGAGCCCGGAAGCAGCGGCCGCAGGCCGCCGGGCTCGCAGTCGCGGCGCCCCACGGCGAGCATCGCGTACCAGGCTTCGTCGTCCGGCAACGCGACCTCGGGCACATGACCGAAGGCGTCGAGGCCGCCGGGCCCCTGCGGCGCCGGCGGCTTGCGGTAGCACTCGAGCACCACCGCCGTGAGCACCGGGTCGGTGCGCTCCAGGCCGTCGAGGCCGGCGCCGCTGACGAAGTCGTAGCCGTAGACCGGCCCGCCGCCGGAGCGGATCTCGGTGGCGAAGCGCGGCGCGTAGCCGTCGATGTGCTGGATGACGCAGGTGCCGCCGAGGCTGAGCAGTGGCTCGGTGGCGCAGCGATCGGCGATGCCGGCGAGCACGTCCTCCGCCTGCCGGAACAGCGCCTGCGACGGCAGCTGCCCGGACAGGCAGGCGAAGTTGACGCTGATGCCGGCCAGCTCGATGCGCGGCAGAGCGGCGAGCGTGGCCGCGACCGCCGGAGCGGCCTCCGGCAGGACGCCTTCGCGGCGGTCGCCGAGATCGACCGTGAGGAGGATCTGGATGGCGCCGGGGGCGTGCTCTCCGAGCACGCGGGCGGCGCCCACGTCGCTCAGCAGCACGCGGTCGGCGACCTGCGCGACCGTCTCGAGCTCGTCCGGCTGCGGCGCGCGGATGAGCGTGAGCGGCCCCAGCGAGGCGGCCGCGAGCCGCGCCAGAGCGGGCAGGCGCGAGTCGGCGAGGCCGGCGCCGCCGGCCTCGAGCATCGCCTGCCCGACGCGCGGCTCGCCGTCGACGCACTTGGTGACGCCGATGAGGCTGAGCCCGGCGCCGCGCAGCCGCGCCGCCAGCAGCCGCGTGTTCGCGGCGACGGCGTCGAGGTCGATGGTGAGCCTGGGGTAGCCGGCCATCGGTTCAGTCTCCGAGGGGCCGGCCGGGCCGGCCGGGCGCGCTCGTGTCTGGATGTGCGTACAACGTTGCCCACCTCATGTGGTCGCGGAAGGGGCGGCGCGCCGGCCGCGGGACGATGGATGCAGGGCCGCCGAACGGCCGCGTCGCAGCGCGGTGAGGTCGCCGTCGCCGGCGTGATCGCGGCGCGTGGCCTGTGCCCGGTCGAAGTGGGGGCCGGCGCGACGCGGAGGAAGGGGCGGCTTCTAGAA
>JBAXRL010000783.1:0-2095 GCA_037131205.1 Actinomycetes bacterium
AGAAAACCCGCACGGCGCGCACCCTGTAGAGAAAGTACTTGCCCCAGTGGCCCTGGACGCCGGTACCGAAGTGCTGGGACCACGCGGCGGTCGCGCTGTCCAGGTCCGATTCGTAGTTGTCGGAGGAGGTCCAGTAGTCGGCGGGCGCGTAGCCGCCGACCACGTCCCGGTTCAGGTACAGCTTGTTGAGCTCATCCTTGCTGGGCAGGAACCAGTCGTCGTAGCCGCCCTCCGACAAGCGATCGCAGAGGTAGGCGGCGCCACCCGTGCACTCCACGTACTGACCATCGATGGTGGCGGTCTGGTTGACGATGGCAGTCGTGTTCGACTGACCGGTCCCGATCGTTTGGCCAGGCCCCGCGGGCCTGATCTGAGAGCCCCCCGCGGGCACGGAGCCGATGGTGCTCCAGATGACACCTGGTGTCCCTGCGCTCTGATCTGCAACTGCAGCGATCAGGCCGTGCGTCTCTCCCGCCACGAACCCGGGGTCTCCGGCCTGAAGGATGCAGGAGACGATGCCGCCCCGATAGAGGTCGCCGATCTCCAGAGCGAAGGCCGCCACCACGTAGTCCTGGGTCGAGCCGTCTCTGGCCGTGACCGTGTAGAGGACCGGGAAGGCGAAGTCGTTGGGCGTCACGCCGCTGACCTGGGGCGCGCCGAATGCCGCGACGGCGGCCCCGCTCGTGACGAAGGTCGCGACCAGGGCGCTCGGGTCCGTGCCGGCGGGCACGATGACGTCGATGGTATGGCGAGTCTCGTCGATGTCAGCGACGGCGTAAGGCTGTGCGAAGCGGAAGTCGGTGATCGCCTTGAGGGAGTCGGGCGCCACCCTGAAGGCGAGGCTCTTGCTCCAGGGGCCTGCGCCGCCGGCGTTGCCGGCGCGGACCTTCCAGGTGTGATCGACGTTCTCGGTGAGGTCGAGGTTGCTGGTGTACGAGAGCGTCTTGATGTCGATCTTCTTGATCCGCTGCGTGTCGCCCTCGTAAACGCGCAGCTCGTACCTGACAGCGCCCTTCACCTTGCCCCACGTGAAGGTCGGCGTCGTGGTGACGATGATGCCTTTGGGCGTCTTGGCCGTCGGCTTGCCCGGCCTGGCGCTGCCGGCCGGCGAGGCGGAGGCGCTCGCGAGGAGCACGACGACGAGGGCGAGCAGGATCAGCGCCAGGGTGAGGGGCTTGTGGGCGCGCCGCCGCGCAGCCGGCCTGCCGGTGAGCGTCGCGGACTGCAGCACGTGGTACCCCCGTGAAGTTACGGACCCTGTCGTTCTCACCTACCATAGTCGACAGCGGGGACGGCAGACTTGAATCGGCGGCAGACGAGGCGGCTGAGGGCGGCCACGCCGCGCCGGCGCGCCGACGCGCCGACGTGTTCGCGCCGGGCGGCGGGCCCGGGAGCGTCCGCAGCCTGAGCCGGCGGTCGCTGCCATTGGCGGATTCCGCCGTCCACGTGTGCCAGGTGCGGCGCGTCGCCTGGCGCACCTGCTCAAGCGGCGACAGCTCCGGCGGCGCCGGCTTCCGCAGATCCGTGCCGGCGCGATCTGCCGGAGTGAACCCGAGCTTGCCGGCCAGGCTTGACCATGCGGTGAGCGCGCGGGCCGCTTCGAGGCAGCTCGGGTTCCTCACCATATCGCCCTCGCTGCGGATGCTCTTCACCAGGTGGCCGCGCGCGTCGACGTCGCGCATCGCGCGGCGGTACAGAGACCGCATCTCACGGACCACATCTCGCGGAGCGCGGCCAACTCGCAGCAGTCGGTCGCCTGCAGCAGCGGCGCGGCGTCCAGGGCTCCGGTGAAAGTCGCCCACACCTCTTCGCCGTCGTCGTTCAGGTGGCTTGTCCAACGAACACGGGGTGAGGGGGCCCCAGGCGGAGGAACACAGAGGAGCGCACACGCAGGATGTTTGGCGCGCCCGGCAGGATTCGAACCTGCGGCCTGAAGATTAGAAATCTCCTGCTCTATCCAGCTGAGCTACGGGCGCGAGAAGTGGCCGCCGTATGGCGACCGGCTGTCTGCCGCGGTCGCGACGACCGGAAGGCGGGCAGTGGAGCGGGAGACGGGTCTCGAACCCGCGACCCTCAGCTTGGAAGGCTGATGCTC
>JBAXRL010000784.1:0-2090 GCA_037131205.1 Actinomycetes bacterium
GGCGGCCTCCTGACCTTCGCCTTGCAGGGTGACCCGGCGTCCATCGAGCCGCTCAACGCCCACGCCGCCGGCATGGACGGCAAGCAGGTCTGCCAGGCGCTCTTCTGGGGGCTCGTGCGGTACCGGCTGCAGGCCGACGGCACGCTCGCCACGGTGCCGGCGGTGGCGTCGAGCTGGGACGTCGACGCCGCGGCCACGGTGTTCACCTTCCACCTGCGCTCCGACGTGACCTTTGCGGCGCCGGTGAGCCGCGAGGTCCGCGCCCAGGACTTCGTGTATGCATGGAATCGCGCGACCAATCCGGCGACCAACAGCGGCTCCCGGACGTCATACGTCCTGGCGCCCATCGAGGGGTGCGACGACGCTGGTTCGGCCCCCAACGGCCTCAGCGGTGTGAAGGCTCTCGACGATCACACCCTTCAGGTGACGCTGCGGTACCCGTTTGCCGACTTCCCGACGGCGCTCGCCAGCCTGGTCGCCGCGCCGGTGCCCGAGGAGTATGTGCAGAGCCTGGGCACGACCGCGGACGCGCGCAACAAGGCCTTCGGCGAGAAGCCGGTCGGCAACGGCCCCTACGTGCTGGGGAGCTGGACGCACGGTTCGCAGATCGTGCTCGTGCGCAATCCCTCCTTCTGGGACGCGGCCAACGCCGGCAAGGTCGCCGAGATCGACCTGCCGATCTACGCCGGCGCCGCGGGCCTCGAGCGGCAGTGGTCCGACTTCCAGAACGGCGACCTCGACTTCGCCGCGCTGCCGCAGGCCCAGATACCGGCCGCCATCGCGACCTACGGCAAGAGCAGCGACGGCTACACCGTGACGCCGGGCGGCCAGGTCCTTACGGGCCCCTACGGCAACACGAACTTCATCTCGTTCAACTGCCTGAAGGCGCCCCTCGACAACGTCGACGTGCGCCGCGCTTTCTCGCTGGCCGTCGACCGTCAAGCGATCTCGGACATCGAGCGCCCGGACGAGCCGCGGCAGCTCGCCGACGATATCATCCCGCCCAGCGTGCCCGGCCATCTCCCCGGCGCCTGGCCATACGCGCATCACGACCAGACCGCCGCCGCCGCGCGGCTGGCGACGGCCGGCTACCCCGGAGGGGTGGGCCTGCCGACGATCGCCTTCCTCTACCCCACCGGCGTCCCGGCCGAAGAGGCGATCGCCAACCAGGTCAAGACCGACCTCGAGGCCATCGGGGCGCGCGTGACGCTGGAGGCCCTGGACCTGGCCACTTCTATCAGCAGGATCGAAAGCGGGGCATACATGATGGCCCGCGGTGGCTGGTCTGCCGACTACTACAGCGCCGACAACTTCCTCTACCCGCTCTTCCGGTCCGGGCAGAACGGGGCCGACGCGTTCTACAGCGATGCCACCGTCGACGCCGACCTCGCCGCGGCCCGCAGCGCCACCGCCGCCGGCGCCCGTCTGGCGTACTACCAGGCGGCCGACGCGAGGGTGGGTGAGGCTGCGCCCGTCATCCCGGTGAACCGGACCGCCGCCATCCGCGTGGGCGCCGCCCGCCTGCGAAGCGGCGTCATGGCGCCCGACCGGCGCTTCGGCTTCGAGGCAGTGTGGCTCACCGACGGCGACCAGCCCGTGCCCTCCATCACCTCGCTGACCTCGTCGACCAACAAAGTGAGCTCGCGCTGGTATGCGGTCAGCACCCCCGCCTTCTCATGGGTCGGCAGCCCGACGCTTGCCGCCGCCTTCGCTGCGCCCACAGTCGGCGGCTATTCGTACCTGCTCGACCAGAACCCGTTCGCCTTCCCGCCGCGCCCGGCGCTGACGACGGCGACGACCTTCAGCGCTCCCTCGACGCCCGATGGGGTCTGGTACTTCCATCTGCGCGCCGTGGGCGACCACGGCATCTGGGGCCCGGTGAGCACCTATGCGGTGCGCATCGATACACAGCCCCCGACTACCAGCGCCCCCAGGTCGTGCCGCGTGCGCCGTGGCGCCGTGGCCAAGCTCTCGTTCGAGGTCGGCGACCCTGAGCCCAACGGCGGCTGGGCCACCGTGACGATCAAGATCAAGGACTCCCGCGGCCGGGTCGTCAAGTCGCTGAAGGTGGGCAGGAGCTCGGTCAACGA
>JBAXRL010000785.1:0-2089 GCA_037131205.1 Actinomycetes bacterium
GGTCGCCGGAGGCCCCGGCGACCCGCGAGGCGAGGGCTCGCGGGCGCGACCGCCGCCGGCCCAAAGCCATCGTGCGCCAGGACGAGGGCAGCGGCCTCGCGACGCCCATGACGGCGCCGCCGCCGCAGCGCCTGGGCGTGGTCGCCGGCCAGCCCAAACGCAAGCTGATCCTCGTCACCGACGACGGCCAGGAGCTGCGCGTCGCGCTGGTCGAAGACGGCCGCCTCGCCGAGATCTACATCGAGCGTCCCGACAAGAAGTCGTATCTCGGCGACATCTACCAGGGCAAGGTCGAGAGCGTGCTCGGCGGCATCGACGCCGCGTTCGTCGATTTCGGCCTCGAGAAGAACGGCTTCCTCTACGTCGACGAAGTGACGGCGCCGGAGGGCGAGAAGCGGGCGCGGCGCATCGGCGACGCGCTCAAGAACGGCCAGCAGGTGCTCGTCCAGGTCACCAAGGATCCGATGGGCAGCAAGGGCGCCCGTCTGAGCACCAAGATCTCGCTGGCCGGGCGCTACCTCGTCTACGTGCCCGGAGGCAGCGGCGCCGGCGTGTCGCGGCGCCTCGGCCAGGCCGAGCGCGAGCGGCTGCGCGACATCTCGCGCGAGCTCAAGCCCAAGAACGCCGGCCTCATCGTGCGGACCATCGCCGAGGGCCACGGCCTGGAGGATCTCCAGCGCGACCTGCGCTATCTCTCGCGACTCTGGTCGCGGCTCAAGAAGAAGGCCGAGACGGTCAAGGCGCCGGGACTCGTGCACAAGGAGGTCGACATCTCCATCGAGGTCGCCCGCGACCTCTTCAACGACACCTGCGAGAGCCTCATCGTCGACGATCCCAAGCGGCACAAGGCGATCGTCGCCTTCCTCGACAAGGAGGCGCCGGAGCTTCTGCCCAAGGTGCACCAGCACACCGGCGACGAACCTCTCTTCGACGCCTACGGCATCGAAGACCAGATCGCCAAGGCTCTCGAGCGCCGCGTTCCTCTGCCGAGCGGCGGCAACCTCGTCATCGACCACGCCGAGGCGCTCACCGTCATCGACGTGAACACCGGCCGCTTCACGCGCGGCAAGGGCCTCGAGGACACCATCACCAAGACCAACCTCGAGGCGGCGCGCGAGGTGGTCTGCCAGCTGCGCCTGCGCGACATCGGCGGCATCATCATCATCGACTTCATCGACATGGCGCACGCCAAGAACCGCGAGATGGTGCTCGCCACCCTCGAGGCCGAGCTCGAGACCGACCGCACCAAGACCTACGTGGTCGAGCTCTCGCCGCTGGGCCTCGTGGAGATGACCCGCCAGAACACCACGGACGGGGCGCGCGGCATCCTCACGCGCACGTGCCCCGCGTGCCTCGGCAAGGCGCGCGTGATGAGCGACGAGACGATGGCGCTCAACGTCGAGCGCCGCGTGCGCACCCTCGCACGGCGCTCGCAGGCGCAGGCCTGGCTCATCGAGGTCAGCGGGAGCGTCGCCGAGCGGCTGAGCGGCGAGCGCCTGAAGAAGCTCGAGAAGCAGATCGGCCGGCGCGTGTTCTTCGAAGGCGGCGCCGGCCTGCCCGTGGAGACCTTCGGCGTGCTCTCCGAGGGCTCCCTGGCGCACGTCCAGGAGCAGCGCATCCCCGTGAAGGAAGGGCAGGAGGTCGAGCTCGAACTCGAGTTCAGCCTCACCTACAGCCCGCGCGACGCGGTAGGCTACATCGACGGCTACATGGTCATCGTCGAGGGCGGCCGCCCATCCCTCGGCCAGCGCTGCAAGGTGCGCATCTCGGCGACGGCGCGCACGGGCGCCTACGCCACCGCCCTGAAGCAGGCGTCGAATTGACGGGTTGATATGAACGCGCCGGGTGGGGGCCGATTGACGGCCCCCGCCCGGTTGGCTATCATCATCTGCCGTTGTCTTGTGGGGAGTTGAAATGACGAAGTCCGATGTCACGTACGCGGTCATCCGCGCCGGTGGACAGCAGTTCAAGGTGAGCGCCGGCGACACCATCGTGGTCGATCGCGTCGATGCCGAAGAAGGCAAGAGCGTCACCTACGATACCCTGGCCGTGCGCACGGACAGCGGTACGTTCGACGGCGACGCCGCCA
>JBAXRL010000786.1:0-2087 GCA_037131205.1 Actinomycetes bacterium
AGGGCGGCGCCGACGGGCGTGCGGCGCGCGCCCGCGTGATCGCCGCCGACGGGCGTGCGGAAGGCGGCGCCGACGGACGCGAGGAGGGCGGCGCCGACGGGCGTGCGGCGCGCGCCCGCGTGATCGCCGCCGACGGGCGCCGCGCCCTGCAGGCTGACGCCCGGGGCGGGGCGCGATATACTCTGGTTTTTGCGGACCCTCCGTACGACAGTTACGCGGAGGTCCGGCCCACGCTGGCCAGGCTCCTGGGCCCGCTGCTCGCGCCACGCGCCGTGCTCGTCATCGAGACGGCCGCCGGTACGGCGGCCGGTCTGCCCTGGACCATCGTGCGCGAAAAGCGCTACGGCGCCACGCGCGTCACCTTTCTGGTGGCCGCCGACGCCCTCGACGACGAAGGAGCAGCTGCCGACGATGACCGTCCCGTCACCTGAGCGCCGCAGGACCGCCGATGCCGCGTAACATCACGGCCATCTACCCGGGCACCTTCGACCCGGTCACGGTGGGCCATCTGGACATCATCACACGCGGCGCCGCCAAGTTCGGCCGCGTCATCGTCGGCCTCATCGAGGTCCCGCAGCGCAAGTCGCCGCTGTTCACCCCCGACGAGCGCGAAGCGTTTCTCAGAGAGGCGCTCAGCGGCCGCGACAACATCGTCGTGGACCGCTTCAACGAGCTTGTGGTGGAGTTCGCGCACAAGTGGGACGCGCACGTGATCCTCAAGGGATTGCGCGCCATCTCCGACTTCGAGTACGAGTTCGCCATGGCCCAGCTGAATAGGAAGTTGGCCCCAGACATCGAAACAGTGTTCATGATGGCGTCGCCCGAGCACAGCTTTCTGAGCTCGAGCGGGGTCAGGGAGATCGCCGCGTTCGGAGGCTCCGTGGAAGACCTGGTGCCCCCGAGCGTCGCTCGCCGCCTGGCGGAGGTCTATCCGTCGCGCAGCTAGGCTACCCAAGGAGGGTTGCTGAGTATGGACGTGCTCGTTCTCATCGACAAGCTCGACGACATCATCCACAACGCCCGGTCCGTGCCGCTCACCGACAGCGTCATGGTCGATCGCGAGGAGATGTACGACATCCTCGACCAGATGCGCTCCACCATCCCCGAGGAGATCAAGCAGGCGCGCTGGATCGTCAAGGAGCGCCAGGAGATGCTCGCCGAGGCCAAGCAGGAGGCCGAACGCGTGCTCACCGAGGCTCAGCAGCGCGCCGACAGGATCGCCTCCGAGACCGAGGTGGTGCGCCTCGCCGAGCGCAACGCCCAGCAGGTCATGGAGGCCGCCCGCGAACGCGAGCGCGACACCCGCCTGGGCGCCGAGGACTACGCCGACGAGGTGCTCGGCAACCTCGAGCTCAACCTCGAGAAGTTCATCGGCGCGGTGCGCCGCGGCCGCGAGCGCCTGCAAGGTCGCCCGAAGGGCGACGACCTGCAGCCCTGAGCGGCCGGCTCGGCTCGAGGCACGCGGGCTCGCCATGCGCCGCTTCGACCTGCGCTCCCTGCGCTTCGCCGACACTCGTCGCCGCGGGCGCACCAGCGAGCGGGGCGCCGAAGGTGCACCGCTCTCCGGCGGAGTGTGGCGGCGCCTGCCCGTCGAGGTCGACCCCTTCGTGTATGGGGGTTTCGACTACGAGGTCCGCGACGGCGCCATCGACCTGCTCCTGAGCGCCGTGCGCGTCGGCGACAACGTCACCCTGACAGCCGAGCTCGAGACCGCGGTGATCGGCCCGTGCCAGCGCTGCCTCGGCGACGCCGACGTGTTGGTCGAGGCGCGGGGCGTCGAGTACGTGCGCCACGGGGAGTCGGAGGGGCGGGAAGAGGACGAAGAGGGCTACGTCACGTCCTCCAGCCTCGACGTGGGCCGCTGGGCGCGCGACCTCATCGCCGAGGAGCTGCCGCCCAAGCTGCTGTGCCGCGACGACTGTCGCGGCCTCTGCGCCGTGTGCGGCGCCGAGCTCAACGCCGACCCCGAGCATCGGCACGACGAAGCGTAGACGCGTCCCATGTGGTACAGTTCCGTGTCTGTTTGAGCCAAGGAGACTCACCATGCCCGTACCGAAGAAGAAGACATCCCAGCGGCGCCGCGACCA
>JBAXRL010000787.1:0-2078 GCA_037131205.1 Actinomycetes bacterium
CCAGTACTTCTTGCTCGACATGTCGAAGAGCAGCGGCTTGAGCTTGGCGATGTCGACGATGCCGTTGGTGAGCACCTCGATATCGGCGTAGGTACCCACGACCTCGCCGATGAACAGGTCGTGCGTGGGCAGTTCCACGTGCTCGATCAGGCGACACTCCATGGTGACCTTGCACTGCTCGATCATCGGCGCGGTATCGAGCTCCCCGTAGAAGACATCGAAGATGGTGCTCTTGTCCTCCTTGCGGCCGCTGACCATGCCGATGTGGTCGGTGACCACCACCATGTCCTCGGAGGGCAGGTTGACGCTGAACGTGCGGTTTGCCTTGATGCCTTCGTTGGTGAGATGGATCCTGCCCATGCCCAGGGTGATGCTCTTGAGATTGGCGATGCCCACGTGGGCGATGGTGGCGAAATCGGGCTTGCCGTCGATGGTGGCGCCGACGAGGGTGGTGACGAGCGGGTAGAGCGCGTTGGTGGCGCCGAGCTTCTCCTTCACGGGTGACCTTTCTGGTCGGGGTGGAGCGGTCGGGGTGGTGTGGTCTCTGCGCAGTGCATACCCACGACGGCCGTGCGGGCAACCCGCGTCCGCCGCCGCGAGGCGCGCGGCCGGTTTCACAGGCGGCCGGTCAGGCGTCATGATGAAGGCGTGGCGACGCGCGAAACAGACGGCAACGGCGATGGCGACGACGGCGAGGCTCGCCGGGCGAGGCGCCGGCGCCCGCGCCGGCGGCATGCCCCGGCCCTCGTCGTCATCATCGTCGCCGGCCTCGCCGCCCTGGCCGTCGCCTTCGCGCTCGCCAGTGCCTTCGAGGACGAGCGCCCGCGCGGCCCCTACCTCATCGGCGCCTGGACCTTCGGCGATCGTGGCTCGCTGGAGCGCGCCGTGGACGCCGGCGCCATCGATGAGCTCAGTGTCGACTGGCTGCAATCGCGCGCCGACGGCAGCGTCGCCGCGCCCCAGTGGGACGCGAGCTTCGTCGAGGAGGCGCGCAAGAAGGACTGCCGCGTGATCGTCACGCTCACCGACTACAACGCGACGACCTACCAGTTTGACCCGGCGATCGCGGCCGCCATCCTGGCGACGGCGGAGACCCGCCGCCGCCACGTCGCGGCCGTCGCCGACTGGTGCCGCGACAACAAGGTGGACGGCGTGGACGTCGACTGGGAGGCGCTCACCGCCGGGCAGCGCGACAGCTACTCGAAGTTCGTCGAGGAGCTCGCGCGGAAGCTGCACAGCGACGGCCGCCTCATCGCCGTCGATGTGTACCCCAAGACCCGCGAGCCGGGCGCCTGGGACGGGCCGCGGGCGCAGGACTGGCGGCGCCTGGGCCGGGCCGTCGACCAGTTCCGCGTGATGACCTACAACTACTCGGGATCCTGGTCCGGGCCCGGTCCGCTCTCGCCGCCCGCGTGGATGGACGCGGTGCTCGACTTCGCCGAGACCCAGGTGAAGCCGCGCAAGATCGTCATGGGCATCGGCTTCTACGGCCGCGACTGGCGCGGCGCCCAGACCACCGACCTGGCGTGGGCGGACGTGCAGCGGATCCGCTCGGCCTACAAGCCGCGCGCTTCGCGCGGCCCCTCGGCCGAGCTCATGCTCTCGTACACCCGCGACGGCGCCGCGCACACGGCCTTCTTCCCCGATGCCAAGGCGATCGACGCCAAGTTGCTGATGATGCTCGAGCAGCATCCCCACATCCGCGGCGTGTACTGCTGGATCATGGGCCAGGAAGACCCCGCCGCCTGGAAGGTGCTGCGCAAGCGCTTGCACTGAGGCACGCGCGCGGAGCCGACGAACGACGTCGTCAGCCGCGCCCGCGCCCGCCCGTCAGCGCTCGGGCGGCTCGCCGTCCCAGTAGCCGCATTGCTCGAGACGCCCCGTGACGCCGAGACCGCGAAAGCGCACCTTGCCCGAGCGCGGGTAGTACGTCATCTCGTCGCTGCGTCGCTCACCGAAGGCCAGCAGGGTGAGCCCCAAGGCATGCGCGAGGAAGGCGTGGGCGACCCCGCTGCCGGCAGGGCGCACCAGCAGGTCGCCGGCGCTGACCAACGACAGGAGCGGCGGCGCCTGCGGCC
>JBAXRL010000788.1:0-2076 GCA_037131205.1 Actinomycetes bacterium
ATCCGTCACACCGTGGTGCACGAGGACAACCCCGTCATCCGCGGCATGGTGAACAAGGTCGCGTATCTCGTTGAGGTACGCCCGGCAACGAAGAAGTCGTGACATGGCTGAACTAGGACTCCACGATCTGCGCCCCAACCCGGGCTCCACGAAGAACACCAAGCGTCTCGGCCGCGGCAAGGGCAGCGGCCAGGGCAAGACCGCCGGCAAGGGGCACAAGGGCTACAACTCGCGCTCCGGCGGCGGTGTGCGCCCGGGCTACGAGGGCGGGCAGACGCCGCTCTACATGCGGCTCGGCAAGCTGCGCGGCGCGCACATGAAGAAGAGCATGCCGATCGGCCCGTTTCGCACCTACGCCGTGCCGGTCAACGTCGGCCGCCTGGCGCAGGCGTTCGCGGCCGGCGACGAGGTCACGCCCGAGGCCCTGGTGGCCAAGGGCATCGTGAAGAACACGCGCACGCCCATCAAGATCCTCGGCGGCGGCGACCTCGACAAGGCCCTCAACGTGCGCATGGCGATGTACTCGCGCAGCGCCGTGGACAAGATCGAGGCAGCCGGCGGCAAAGCCGAGCTCCTCTGACCGGCGCGGGGGGATCGCGGCTGTGAACAACAAGCTCTGGCAGTCGCTCGTCAACGCCTGGAAGATCCCGGACCTGCGCACGAAGGTCCTCTTCACGGCGGCGATGATCGCCATCTATCGCTTCGGCGCGCACGTGCCCACGCCCGGCATCGATCTCGACGCCCTGCAGAAGTTCTTCGACGAGGGCGGGGCGGGCGTCCTCGGCTTCCTCGACCTCTTCTCGGGCGGAGCGCTGGCGCGCGTCGCCCTGTTCGCCCTCGGCATCATGCCGTACATCACGGCGTCGATCATCATGCAGTTGCTCACGGTGGTCATCCCCAAGCTCGAGGAGCTCGCCAAAGAAGGCGAGCAGGGCCAGAAACAGATCACCAAGTACACGCGCTGGCTCACCGTGGGCCTGTCGTTCGTGCAGGCGGTGGGCTACCTGGCGCTGTTCCGCAGCCAGAACGCCCTGCCCAACCTCGACATCTGGCGCGGCGCCCTCATCGTCTCCGCCCTCGTCGCCGGCGCGGTGTTCGTGATGTGGCTCGGCGAGCTCATCACGGCGCGCGGCATCGGCAACGGCATGTCGATCATCATCTTCATCAGCATCGTCTCGCGGATCCCGTCGGGCGCCGTCAAGCTGGTCACCATGAACCTGATCACCATCGTGCTGTTCGTGGTCATTGCTCTGGCCGTCGTCGTGGGGGTCATCTGGATCACCACCGGTGAGCGTCGCGTGCCCGTGCAGTACGCGAAACGCGTGGTCGGGCGCCGCATGATGGGCGGCACCAGCACGTTCATCCCGCTCAAGGTCAACATGGCGGGCGTCATCCCGGTCATCTTCGCCTCGTCGGTGATGATGATCCTCCCCACCTTCACGCAGTTCCTGGGGAGCGGGGGCATCGCCGGCTGGTTCAACCGTGTATTGGGGCCGAACACCTTCCTCTTCATCATCCTGGAGGCCGTGCTGATCGTCATCTTCACGTACTTCTATACGGCCGTGACGTTCAACCCCATCGACCAGGCCGACAACCTCAAGAAGTACGGCGGCTTCGTGCCGGGCGTGCGGCCGGGGCGGCCCACGGCCGAGTATCTCGACCGCATCCTCACGAGGCTCACGCTCCCGGGCGCCCTGTTCCTGGCCGCCCTGGCCGTGCTGCCGTGGCTCATGTCGCGCACGCTCAACGTGCCCTTCTACTTCGGCGGCGTCTCGTTGCTGATCGTGGTCGGCGTCGCGCTCGACACCATGCGGCAGATGGAGGCTCAACTGCTGATGCGCCACTACGAGGGCTTCCTCAAGTAAGGATGAGACGATGACCGAGACTCAGCGCAACGTGATCCTCCTCGGCGCCCCCGGCGCCGGCAAGGGCACCCAGGCCGAGCGCATCGCCGCCGGCTACGGGCTGCCGCACATCTCCACCGGCGAGATGCTGCGCGCGGCGGTCGCCGCGGGCACCGAGATGGGTCTCGCGGCGCAGAAGGTCATGGAGGCCGGCGCCCTGGTCCCCGACGAG
>JBAXRL010000789.1:0-2076 GCA_037131205.1 Actinomycetes bacterium
TCACGCGTCGGCGTAGTCGCGCATGTCCACGTCGCCGCCGGGCTCCACCTCGATGTCGCCGGCGGCGACTCGCAGGACGACGTCGGCGACGCGCTCCGGCGACATGCCCTGCATGCCGCTCATGGGCGTCGCCGTCTCAGTCGGGTGCACGCTGACGAAGCGCTTTCCCGGTCGCTCCACGGCCAGCGCCTTGACGAAGCCGCGCAGGCCCCACTTGGTCGCGCAGTACGTCGGCGGCGTGCGCGACTGGTGCAGGGTCGCCGTGCTGCCGATGGTGATCACGGCGTCGCTCACCATCGGCAGAATTGCCCAGATGAGTTTCATGACGCCCTCGAGGTTGACCCTGACCTGGCTCTCGATGTCGCCGAAGTCCTGCGCGAGAAAGGGCCGCCAGACGATGACACCCGCGTTGTTCACGAGGATGTCGACGGCGCCGAAGCGGTCGCCGACCGTCTCGACGAGCGTGCGCAGGCTGTCGTCGTCGGCGAGGTGCAGCGATGCCGTGAGCACCTCTGGGGAGCCGAGGCCACGGCACAGCTCGGCGACCTCCTCGGCCTCCGCCCTGTGCTCGAAGTAGGTGAGCGCCAGGCGACTGCCCGCGACGGCGAAGCGCAGCGCGATCTCGCGGCCGATGCCGCTGCTCGCCCCCGTGACGAGGACGGCTCTCCCTGTGAAGTCGATGCCCACACCCCTATGCTACCCGACTGACGCGCGCGACAGCCGCGACCGCAACGGGAACGCCCCTGGCGCGGCGGCGCGCTGCACTTCTGGTTCGCCTACCGCGCCTCGGCGCCTCGCGCCGTCGCGACCATTCGATCGAGGCGTGCGTCGATCAGCCCGGCAACGGATCCCTCCGCCGCCGACACATAATCCGCTGCGCACTCGGCAGCCGCGGAGGTCAGCAACAGACACTGCTCGACGAAACCGTCCAGAAGAGGATCTCGCGCCATGCGCAGCCGGCCTATCTGCGCTGGATACTCGCGGCGCAGGATCCGCACCTGCTTCTCGAGGCCGGCGCGAGCTCGTGGGACCCGCTCGCTGTACTCGGAGGCGCCGGCCGGCGGCGTCTTGAGCCAGCGCCGGACCGGGTTCATGGCCTGCAGCCTACGCAGCCGCCGCTCCTCATCCAGCGCGGCCTGGACCACGTCCCTCTCATAGCCGCGCACTCGAGCGACGCAGCTCGCGGCCCAGACAGCGGCGTGAAACGCGCCCTCAGCCTCGGTGAGCCAGAGCGCCCCAGACCGACGCACAGCGTCGGGGTTCCCGGCGGCCGCCCCGCCTGCGGCCAGATAACGCTCGTGGGCATCGAGTCGGCGCGCCAGATGCTCCTCCATGCGGCCCGTACCCTTGACGCGCTCGAGCTCCGGGCGTGCGCCGGCCAGCACGGCATCGAGGATCTCATCCCTCGGACCCAGAAGGAGATCGTGGTCCTCGGGACTGCGGATGAAGCAGCGGGCGTCCGCCCGCCAACCCCGGTCGCGGCTGAATCCGACGCGCGTCGCCACGCGATCCTCAAGCTCGCGCCCGGCGAAGTAGCTGAGCGCATGTGCAAGCGCCCTCTTGCGAGCTTGCAGCCGCTCGCGCGCCACCTGCGTGCGGGTGCGCCCGGGCGCCTCGCTCGGGCGCTTGGCTTCGTCGCGTCTGCTCCGCTCCTCTTCGGCCTTGCGTTTGCGCGCGGCCGCCTCGGGCCGGCGCCTCGCGTCGTCGCGTCTGCGACGCTCCTCCTCCGCCCGGCGCCGCCTCGCCTGCTCGGCCTCACGCCGGGCGGCGCGCTCCTGCTCCGGCGGTCGCGCCCGCGACGCTCCCGCGGCGCCGAGGCTCAGCTTGCGGTCGTACCTCCGCCGCTTCACGGGATCCTTCAGGGTCTCGTACGCCTCGCTCAAGTTCTTGAGCTTCTCGGCGCCGGCCGGATTGTCGGGGTTCGTGTCGGGGTGGTAGGCCTTGGCGAGCTGCCGGTAGACGCGCTGGATGACCTCCGGCGAGGCGTCCGCGCCGACCCCGAGCGTCTCGTAGTAGTCGGCCACGAGCGCCCTACCTCCGAGACGCGCCCGCGGCGCCTGCGCTTCGGCCGCCGCC
>JBAXRL010000790.1:0-2073 GCA_037131205.1 Actinomycetes bacterium
TGGGCGGCGTCCTCGTAGATGTTGCCGGTGGCGACGATCACGTACACGTATGGCTTGACGGCCTCGCCGGTCTCGGCGACGAGCTCGTTGCGGCGTCGGCGAACGGCGTCGATGCGCGCGACGCCCTCGCGGGCGAGCTCCTCGGCGCGCGCCTCTGCGGCGGCGCGCCGCTCGCGCGGCACTTCCGCCAGGGTCAGCTCGCCGGCAGCCACGCCCTCGGCGGCCTGCTGGGCGCTCGTGCCGGTCTGCAGCATCAGGTCGACGAGGGGCCGCATGATGCCGCCCGGGAGCAGCTCGCGGGCATGCTCGACGACGATGTTGACCAGCGGCACCTCGATCTCGTTGACGCCGGCGATACCGAGCAGGCGGAGCGTGGCGCGCTCGGTGGTGTCGGTCGTGTGCTCCTCGATGTGCTGCTGGATGTCGTCGGCGATGGCGTCGGCGGCCGCGCGGGCGCGGTCGACCAGGGCGCCGTTCAAGCGGAGCGCATCGTTCACTGCATCACCCTCTTTTCGTCAGGAGAGACCACCTCGGACTGCCGCGGCTCGCCGGGTAGCGAGGCGCGGCCGTTGACGACGTCGAACACGGGCACGCGGTCGCCCACGGCGCCGGCGACCGCCTCGAAAAAGACCTTGGGCCGATAGGGCTGTGGTACGCGGAACGGGTTGGCGGTAACGGCCAGCACGCGCAGCGCCGCGAGCACTTCGAGGGCGATGCCACGTTTGCGGAAGCGCTGCACGGAGGTGGCCGGCAGCACGAGCACCGTGGCGTCTCGCACGACGACGCGCAGCTCGCGGCGTGGCGGCAGCACGCGCGTGAAGTCCTCCACGAACTCCTGCGTGAGGGCGCCGCCGATGTAGAGCGTGCGCGTACCCAGCCGTTCGACCTCGCGGGCCACCGTGACGCCCTCTCCGACCACGGTGCCGAGCTCCAGCGGCGTGACCTCCCCGCGGCCGCCGAAAGACAGGGCGCGCGCGCCGTGCGCCAGGTACGGCGCCAGCTGCGCGCGCGTCTCGTTGGACACCGCGGGCAGCAGCAACATGTCCAGGGTCGCCGCCGTGGTCTCGAGCACGTCGCCCAGCGTCTCGCCGACCATGCCTCCCGTGGCGACCACGACGCCGTCGCTCACGCGTGGCGAGGCGCTGCCGATGCGGTTGATGGCGCCGTCCACAAGCACCTGCTCGGCGCCGTGCGCCTGGAGCCGTTCGATGGTCACGCGCAACTCCGCCAGCGTCGTCGGTCCGCTGACCTCGACGTGGCCGTCGCTGCCGGCGCGTCCGATGATCACGCGCCCCAGGGGGGTGTGGAACGGCAGCTCTTCCAGTACCTCCATGACGTACCGCGAGCGCTCGAGCGAGCCCCGCGTGGTCGCCACGAGGGTCCCGGCCGGCGGCGCGATGCGCGGCTTCGCCAGACCGGTGAGATGGTCGACGCGCTCGCCGTCGAGGCCCAGGGAGGTGAGGCCGAACAGGTGCGGGCAGTTCGCCATGAGGGCGTTGACGACGGTGGTCTTGCCGGCGTTCTTGACGAGGCCGATGACTGCCAACGAGCGGCTGCCCGAGCCGGCGATGATGTCGTAGAGGGCGTCGATGGTGGCCGCGTCTGGGCGCGTCCCGGTCGCGTCGCCGCCGCCGCGGATCATCCCCCGCCTCCGGTGGAGCGGCCGGTCGCGCGGAGCGCGCTCTCCGACTGGGCGGCGGCGTGCGGCGGATGCACGCCGGCCACGTCGCCGTGGCGGATCTCCTTGAGGTAGCTGAAGATCGTGTAGCGCGAGAGGTCGAGAGCCTCGGCGACCTGCTCGGCCGAACGCTTGACGAGGAAGGCGCCGCGCTCCTCGAGGCGCTTGACGACCTCCGTCTTCTGTTCGCGCGACATGGCGGCGGGCGTCTTGCCCATCTCGGCGAGGATCCTGGCGATCATGCCGGCGACCACTTCGCGGATGTCGGCGGCGAAGATCTCGCCGGTCTCGGGGGCGGCGCCGCTGTCGAGGCGGCCGATCGCCGTCACGTTGGCGAGCGTGCGCTGCGCCTGGACGAGCTCGGAGATGTCGAAGTTGAGGCCGAGCAGGCCGAA
>JBAXRL010000791.1:0-2073 GCA_037131205.1 Actinomycetes bacterium
GCCCTTAGCCGAGGTGGTGATCGCAAGCTACGACCGCCGGCTACTCGAGGCCGCCAAGTACGAGGGCTTCGCCACCCTCGGCGGCTCCCTGCAGTAGTCTCGCCGGCGCCCGCGGGAGCACGACCTCACCCGCAAGGGCGCGGCCTCAGCGCACCTGCCATACGTGCACGATGGAGTCGTCGCCGTCGGCCAGCGGCTCCATGACGAAGAGGCGGCCATGGGCACGGTCGAAGGCGATGGCGCCTACGTGGTGCTTCTGCTGATCGGAGCGGACCGCGAAGAGGAAGTCGTCGAGCGGCAGCGTCGCGTAGGGCTGCGGCCGGTCGGGGTCGAGCGACCCGGCGGCGACGGCTGCCAGGTCCGCCGGGTCGTAGAAGAGCAGCTCGCCGGTGAAGCCGGAGCTCCACCAGCCGCGCTCGCCGTCCGGAGGGATCGGAGGGTAAGGCGGCTCGTCCGGCCACACGGTCCCGTCGGAGAAGCCGTACCAGCAGTCGCCGGTGCCCTTGGTGCCGGCGAAGACCACCGCGGAGCGGCCGGCGGCGGAGCCGTCTCCGGCCGTGACCCAGGCCGCGCCGGACCACTCGTCGCTGTGGTGGTAGCCGGCGAGGATATGCTCCTCGCTGTTCCAGACGTTGTCGTACAGCAGCAGCGGCAGCGCGGGCAGGGTCCCGCCGACGGCGGTCGAGTCGGCCGCGGCCGGCGAGAAGAGCAGGATCGAGGGACCCATGGTCCCCTGGCCGCCGTCGCGGAACCGGCCTGTCGCCAGCAGCATGCCCGGCGCGTGCGCAGCCGCCCACGTCGGGTCCACCGAGAAGAGGTAGTCGCAGGTCACGTAGTCCTCGTAGCCGCCGATCGACCAGGGGCCCTGGGGGTCGGGTGCAGAGAGGTCGAGCCCGCACCACATGTGGGTCGCGTTCGCTTCGCCGAGCTGCATGTGCCGTCCCCAGCCGAGGAACAAACGCCCCTCGGAGTGGCCGCCCCCGGGCGCCACGTACTCGATGTCGGCGCGGCGGATCTCATCGCCGAGGTCCGGGTAGAGAGCGCCGCGCACGTTGGCGAACGGCTGCAGCGTGCGCGCCAGGGGCAGGTCGGCGGGGTGCTTGCCGGCGGAGATCACCGGCGCGGGGATGCTCACCTCGGAGACGTCGTGCTGCCAGTCGTGCCCGATGCCGAACAGCGAACCGGCGCAGCCGTCGGCGTCGCCTCCCGGGTCCCCACCCGGGTCGTAGGTGAGGCCGTCGCCGCTCCAGCCCCACGACGACGTCCCGGACGGCCCGGGCAGGTGGAAGGCGCCCTCGTAGACCAGGGCGGCCGGATCGAGACGGCCGGCCGGCGCCTCGGGCGTCACCGTGAGCCGCAGGCTGCGGCTGCGGACCTGCCCGCGCCACGCGGCCCGGACCTGGACGACGACCTCCCGGCCGCCGAGCTCCGCACCAAGCGACCGCGTGAAGCTCACGCGGCCGGTGCGACCCGTCGTCTTCGTCGCGCGCACGACCTCGTCCGGCAGCGTCCAGGTGACGCGCACGCGTACGTCCCGGAGCGCCCGGCCGGCGCCGTCGCGGGCGCGCGCGCGAATCGTGACCGGCCGGCCGACGGCCGGCGTGAGCGTGGACGCCGCGGCGCTGAGAACGAGCCGCCGCGGCCCGGCGTCGCGCTGCACCGCGGCGGGCGGCGCGACGCCGGCGCTTGCCACGGCGGCCGCGACGGCCAGCGCGCCCGCGACCATCCCTGTTGTCAACCACGTGCGTCTCACGCCGTCTCCTTCTCACTCCGTGCATCGGCACCACGCGCCTGCCGCTGAGCGTCCGGCGTTGCCCGACCGGCACGCACCGGCAGCTTCTCGCGACTCCCCGAGGCGTATGGGCAACGCGTCGATCCTTGCAACGGTGAGATGACCGGTTTACATTGGCAAAAAGGACTAGTTGCGCGACCTAAAGAGGTCTACCATGGCTGTCGTGGGCATCACCGAACTCAAAGCGCATCTCAGCGAGTACCTCCGCCGCACTCAAGCAGGCGAACGCTTTCACGTCACGTCTCGCAACGCCGAAGTCGCCGAGCTGGGGCCTCCGGATC
>JBAXRL010000792.1:0-2071 GCA_037131205.1 Actinomycetes bacterium
ACTACCGCGCCGCGGCGGGTCCAGCGGCCGCGGCGCGCGCGGCGGCGGCGGCTCCCACGAATCCCACGACTGCGGCGGCTCCCACGGCCCCCACTCCCCTCGGCCGCGGCGGCCGCGGCGCGTGCGGCGCGCCATGTCCGCCTTCTCGCGGCCGTCGATCCGGAGCCTGAACGCGCAACCAAGGGGCAGGGGATGGTCACGCAGGCCCCTCCCCTATCTCACCGATTCGCGACATGCCGCCCGGCCGAGTCACCCTCATGGACGACTCTCCTCCGCCGCCGCCGCCGCCGGCGCGCCGCAGGTCAGGGCTCGGTGAAGACGAAGCCCTGCGAGAACACCTGCTCGCAGGCGGCCACGGCGGCGGGGTCGTAGCGCGTGCCGCCGCCGCCGCGCACCTCGGCGAGGGCGGCCTCGAGGCCGAGCGCCGGCCGGTAGGGGCGATGCGAGGCCATCGCCTCGACGACGTCGGCGACCGCGAGGATCCTGGCCTCCGGCAGAATGTCCTCGCCCACGAGCCCCGCGGGATAGCCCGAGCCGTCCAGGCGCTCGTGGTGCTGCAGAGCGATCTCGGCGACGCGCCAGGGGAAGCGGATCGCCGCGAGGATCTCGTAGCCGGCCCGGGCGTGCGCCTTGACCAGCTCGCGCTCCAGCGGCGAAAGGCGCCCTGGCCGGGAGAGGATCTCGGCGGGGATGTTGACCATGCCGACGTCGTGCAGCAGGCCGGCTACGCGCAGGCCCTCGGCGCGCTCCTCGCCGAGCTCCATGCGCAGCGCCATGGCCGCCGCCAGCTCGCCGACGCGGCGCTGGTGGCCGGCGGTGTAGGGATCGCGGACCTCGATGGTGCGCACGAGCGCCGCGATCACCCCCTCGGTGATGGTCCGCTGGGCGGCGAGGCTCTCGAGGAGCCCCTCTTCGGCGCGCTTGCGCGCGGTGATGTCCTGGCAGGCCCCGTACAGACGATGGACCGCCGGGTCCTCGGCGCTATGCTCGGCCACGCTGTAGGCCGCCAGCCAGCGGACGCCGCCCTGCTTGTCCCGGATGCGCAGCTCGCAGGCGCTGGACTCTCCGGGCGCCAGGCCGATCACGCGCTCCTCGAGCACCGGCACGTCCTCCTCGAGGACAAGAGCCTTCCAGCACCCCCATTCGAGCAGCTCCTCGCGGCTCCAGCCGGTGATGGGCTCCACCGCGCCGGTCAGCCAATCGAAGGCGAAGGAACCTCCCGGCGGCCTGACGCAGGAGTAGGCGAAGTCGGAGGTGGCCGCGGAGACGCGCCGAAAACGCTCTTCGCTCTCGAGAAGCGCGTTCTCCGCCTGCTTGCGCGCGGTGATGTCGATTCCAATACCGAACACGACTTGCTTGCCCTGCCATGACCCCGGGGTGATGGTCAGCTCCAGCGTCTTGATCACGCGGTTGACACAGTATTCCGTCTCTATCGTTCCGCCTTCTTCCCAAAGTGGGATGTGTTCATCGATCACCCGTTCTCCGCCGGGCGGGACAAAGTCCGTTACATTCTTCGTCAGCAGCTCTTCGTGGGTGCACTCCAGGAACCGCAATGCCGCGGCATTGCCGTTGATGTAGTTGCCTGCGGTATCGATCACCACAGTCGGGTTTGCCGTCCTCTCAAAGAGGCTGCGGTAGCGCGCCTCGCTGTCCCGCAGCGCCTCCTCCGCCCGCTTGCGCTCGGTGACGTCGCGGATGAGCACCAGGTCGGCCGGCGCGCCCGCGTGGCTGACCAGGCCGGCGCTCACTTCCACGGTGAAAGGCGTGCCGTCCTTGCGCACGAGGTCGATCTCGTAGGTGGTCGGCAACTGCTCACCGGCAAGCCGCCGGCGCACCCGCTCCGCGATCTCCGCACGCTGCCGCTCCTGGACGAGGGTGAGAAAGCCCAGGCCGGTGAGCTCGCCGACCGAGTAGCCCGACAGGCGCGCCAGGGCCTCGTTGGCAAAGACGGCGACGCCCCCCTGCAGGATGGCGATACCGTCGTTGGCGCGCTCGACGACGTCGCGGTACTTCCGCTCGCTCTCGCGCAGCGCCCGCTGCGTCTCGCGGATGCGCAGAAAGGCGTCGATCC
>JBAXRL010000793.1:0-2071 GCA_037131205.1 Actinomycetes bacterium
GCGGCTCTGCTCGAGACGAGCGCCGCCCGCCTGGTGGACGAGTTCTTCGACGCCGATGACGGCGGCTTTCGCACGCTGCCTCACGGCAGCCACGGCCGCGCCCCATACTGGGAGGGCACCGACTGCCCGGCCACCGCTTTCTGCGCCTGGCTCCTCTCGCGCATCGCCCCCGCGCGCTACGCCGCCGAGTGCGCCGCCGCCGCCGCCTACCTGCGGCGGCGCCAGTCGCTCAGCGGGGAGTGGCCCGGCAAGTGGTTCCCGTCGCGCACGATCCCGGCCTTCTACGCCGTCCGTTTGCTGGCGACGAGCGGCGCGGAGTCGGCGGCCGCCTGCCGCCGCGCCGGCCTGTGGCTGCGCAGCCGGCAGGACGAGGACGGCTCGTGGACGGGCGCGGTGATCGAGACCTCCGCCGCGCTCCTCGCGCTCGCGGCGCTCGGCGGCCACGACGAGGTCGTCGCCCGGGGCCGCGACTGGCTGGCGCGGCGGCGCGGCGGCGCGGGCTGGCCCGGCGAGCCGATCCTGCACTACTGGTTCGAGGAGGCAGGCGCGCGCACGTACTACCACACCGCCGACGCCGGGCGGATCACGTCGGCCTGGGCGACCCGGGCTCTGCGGGAGGCGCCGCGCCGGGCGTGACCGCCGGCGTCGCCAGCGCCAGCACGTCCGGGTCGACCTCGTGCCAGTGGTGACTGACGGAGAGATAGCCCTTGGCCTCGGGGGCGCGGTCCGGGCGGCTCACGAGCTTGACGTGAAAGAGCTTTCGCACCCACATGCTGATCACCCCGTGCCCCCGCGCGGCGGCCGCGGCCGCCAGACTGGGCGGGAAGGCGAGCCCGCTCGCCGCCGACGTCTCGTAGCCGGCGTAGGCCAGCATGCCCGCACGCTTCTCGGGCGTGCAGAGGCCGTCGGCGACCAGCCTGTCCAGCAGGACTGCCCAGCGCGGCTCGCGGCGCGGCTCGCGGCGCGCCTGGAACACGATCTCGAGGCCGAGGACCGGAGCCACCGCCTCGCCCACGTCGAGGTGCAGGGCGACTGTATCCGCCACGGCGAACGCGGTCTGCGCGAGGTCGCGGGCGGCGGCGGCGTCTCCCGGCCAGCCGCAGGCCGCGAGGGTCTCGAGCAGGTCCTCCGCCGAGGGCACGGTGGCCACCAGCCGCATGCCGCCGGCTTCCCGGCCGAGCATGAAGCCGACCTGGAACAGGTGGCGGCGCAGAGGCGCGACCGCGAGCACGCGGTCGAGGCACGCCGCCACGGCGGGCGCCAAGGGCCGCCCGGCGGCGGCGCGGTGCGCCGACGCGAGGCGGGCGGCCAGGATGTCGCCGGACATGTCGACGTGCTGCCCACGCGCATTCCGCTGAGGGTCGAAGAAGAGGCTCGGCGCCGGGAGGCCCTCGGGGCGCTCGCGCAGGTCGAGCTCCAGCCACACATCGTCGAGCGCCGTCAGGCCGCTGTCCGGCGCCGCCCAGGCGGCGCCGAAGGCGTGAAGGTCTGGCCAGCGCCGGTCGGCGAGCAGGGCCGGGTCCCAGCCTGATCCGGGTCCGCCGTCGGCCAGCAGCGCCGGTCCGTCCAGCTCGCGGCACAGGCTCACGAGGAAGTCGGCTTCGGGCGCCGGCCGGCCCAGCGGGACCTCGAAGCCGTAGGTGCCCAACGCCAGGGCGCCGGGGAGGTGCGCGGCGGCGCGCCTGATGACCGACAACGCCGCCGGGCCGATGAGCTCCGCCGGCAGGCGCGGGGCCACGAAATCCAGATAGCGGTCGAAGGTGTCCATGGGCCCATCTTCCCTCAGAGTCGGCCGGTCGCGAAAGCGTGCCTGGGGCGGCCCCACGCGACGCGCGCTGAGCGCCCCGGCCGGCCCGCGTCGGCGTCGCGCCGCTCAAGGGCCGGACACCCCCAGACGATACCAGGGCATATGGCGACGCAGAAGAGCGCACACGGCCGGGAGCGCCCGGCGCCGCCCGCAAGTGCGGGCCTCGACGACGACCGTCGTTTCTACCGCGTCATGCTCTGGGGCTACGCGACGCTCTTCCCGCTCATGGCCCTGTTCATCGCGGTGGCCGTGCTCGCCAACTCC
>JBAXRL010000794.1:0-2067 GCA_037131205.1 Actinomycetes bacterium
TGGGCGGCCGCCTCACTCAAGTACGGGAACTGCTCGGGTGAGGCGAGGGCGACGAGGGCTTCGGCGTCACGTTCGCCGGGATTCGCCATCTCGTTGGCGATGATCGCCGCATAGCCGCGCACCGCGGCCGTCAGGACGTGCATGCCGGCCACCGCCCGCTCGGGCGGAACGCCGCCGCCGCGAAGGATGGCGACCATGAGCTCGACCGGCGCGAGGGCCGCCGGCGTGGCCGGGCCGCGGACCAGGAGGAGCGGCAAGGCGTTGCGGTGGCGGACGAGCACCTCCGCGTAGGCCTCGGCGGCGCGGATGAGCCGCTCCTCGGCCGGCCTGGACGGGTCATCGACGCCCAGGTCGATCTCGGCCATGACCGCCTCGACGACGGCGTCCAGGAGCGCGGCCTTGTTCGGCACGTAGTAGTAGACGGCCATGGGGTCCATGCCCAGCTCGGCGCCCAGGCGGCGCATCGTGAGGGCGTCCAGCCCCTCGGCGTCCACCAGGGCGATGGCGGTGTCCACGATGCGCTCGCGGGAGAGCGGCTGTCTGGGCTTGGGCGTGGCGGGCATGGGCGGATTCCTTTGCGGGATGACTTGACAACTGGATTCTACAGCGTAGAATGCGTGACGGCAAGTGTTCTACGCCGTAGAAAACAGGAACAGAGCAATCTCAATCGAAGGAGTGGTTCGAATGGATAGGAATGCGTCGTTGCGTCGAGTCAAGCGTGTGGGCACAGGTCTGTGCTTCATCATCTTCCCGCTGGTGTTCGTCTTCGCTTTCTCGACTCACCCGGGTCTTCTGCACCCTCACCTGCTGGGCCCGGAAGGACTCATCCTCAGGGCCCACAACGCCGGCCTGCTGCAGTTCGGCCACGTGCTGGTCACCTTGAACACGGCCCTCCTGGTCGTGATCGCCGTGCACTTCATGAGGCTGCTGGATCGCACCTCCTGGGCCTGGGCCGGTCTGGTCGGCGGAGCGGTGGGCATCCTCGGCGCGATCGTCCTGGCGGCGGACAAGGGCGCGCTCTGCCTGACCATGTCGGCTCTCGATACCGTGCCCGCGAGCAAGTTCGCCGCGATGATGCCGGGTCTGCTCGCCATGTTCTCGCACAAGGGCTGGATGGTGTTGCTGTGGGGCATCACCCTCCTGCCGCTGGGCTTCGCGATCCTGGCCGTCGCCCTGTTCAAGACCAGGGCTCTTCCCCGCTGGCAGAGCGCGCTGTTCCTGGCAGGCGTGCTGTTCGTGGGGTTCCCCGACGGCGCCGAGATCGTCAACCTGACCGCCTCCATCCTGATGGCCGCGGCGCTGGTCCCCTACGGGATGCGGATGCTCGAAAGACAGGGTTCCGCGCGCCGTGCCGCGGCCCCGGCCCGGCAGTCGCCTGGGACGCTGGAAGCGCTGCCGGCAGGTGGCGCCGAATCACGGCCCTGGACACGTCGGTCGTGCACTACATGCCGCCGCAAGTAGCAGACCGCCCCGTCCGCAGCGGAGGCCGCGTGACTCCGCCTCGGGCGAGCGGACCGGCAGGCGAAGACGCCTGCGCCCCCGAGCCCATGGACCGCTGTCGCTCCAATCGGCTAGGGTGGTTCGGATGACTGTGGTGCAGGAGAGAAGGTCCGTTGAGGTCTGCTTCTCGCCGGGGCTGTTCCGGGATGTCCTGACGACGGGCGACTTCATCGTTGTGCTGGTGGACATTCTGCGCGCCACGACCACCATCTGCACCGCGGTCGCGAACGGGGTGGAGGCGATCGTCCCCGTCGCCTCTCATGAAGAGGCGAGGCAGCTCAAGTCGCAAGGCTTCCTGGTCGCCTCCGAAAAGGATGGCGTCCAACTTGACTTCGCGGATTTCGGGAACTCGGCGTTCAGCTTCACCAGGGACGCGATCGGCGGGAAGACGCTCGTCTACTGCACGACCAACGGGACGCGCGCGCTCCACATGGCGAAGAGCGCAAGCAGCATCGCGATCGGAGCGTTCGTCAACATCTCGGCAGTGACGGAGTGGCTTGCCGGGCAGCAGCAGAACGTGGTCATCCTGTGCTCGGGCTGGAAGAACAAGTTCTGCCTCGAGGACAC
>JBAXRL010000795.1:0-2065 GCA_037131205.1 Actinomycetes bacterium
GAGGAGCTACCCCCTGAGCTCGTGGCACGAATCGAGGCGGAGCGCTACCGGCTCGAAGGGCTGCTGAGCCCCCTTGAGGTGCAGGACGTCCGCAAGCGGGTCGGTCTGTCGCAACGCGAGATGGCGAAGCTGCTCGGCGTCGGGGAGAAGACGTACACCCGCTGGGAGCTGGGTCTCTCCGCGCAGACCAAGTCGATGGACAACCTGATTCGGCTTGCCGACCAGAATCCTGAGGTGCTTCTCCAGATCGAGGCGAGACGGAATCCGCAGCGACGGGGCGAGATTCGCAAGTACTTCGCTGGTCTGCCCGAGGCCAAGGCGGGTTCCGCCTTCGCCTTGGCCGCTCATGGAGGCGAGCTGGATGAGAAGGCAGCCCAGAGTCTTCGCGCGCGTCTGCGGAAGCTCCTCAAGGGGCAGTGAGGCGCGGCATGAGCAAGTCCCAAGCGACAACAATGCTCGTGCCATCATCGGACGAGCTTGTCGAGCACCTACTGGCGGAGACAGATCAGCGGGAAGTCGGCCCGACCGATTCCGGGGCGCTCGTCGACTTCTTGGGGCTTCGCAGAATCTCGACGAACGTCGCGGAAACGCTTCCCGAAGCACGAACGGTCTCCGGAGATGCCGTGCGAGCGCTCCTCGACTATCAAGAGCGACTGGTCGTCGTGGACGCCGCGATGGACGTCCGGCGATCTCGCTTCAGTTCCCTGCACGAGATCGCCCACTACGTACTGCCCGACCACCAGGGCCAGATCATCGTGTGCGGCGAACAGGATCTTGGATTCCGCGCCGTCCGCGTCGAGGAGCGCGAGGCCAACGCCTTCGCCGCTGGGCTTCAGTTCAAGGGCCGTCGCTTCCAGCTCGAGACGGCGTCTCTTCCCATCTCGGCGCTCACCGTCAAGGAGACCGCCGGGGCGTTTGATGCTTCCTTCGAATCGACGGCGAGGCGCCTCGTTGAGACGAGCCTGAGGCCATGCCTCCTGGCGGTCTACCAAGACGACGGCTGGGACGATGACGGCGCTCGGCGAACCTCGGTGCGCTACAGCATCCCCTCACCAAGCTTCGAGCAGCGCTTCGGACGCCGTCTCACCGACAAGAACAACGCGCACGTCGCCGCCGTCTGGGTCCCTGGCCGGGACATCGCAGACACCGTCGCCGAGGAAGTCGCCATTGAAACCGGCGACGGCGAAACCACGCGCTTCAGAGCCGAGTACTTCTTCAACGGCTACAGTGCCTTCTGCCTTATCACGTCGCCTCGGGCGTAGCTGAGAGGAGCGCCGACAGGCACACAACCAACGCCAGGTTGTGCGCGCCGGTGTCCGGCGACAGATTGAGGGGTCAGGCCTGGGCGCGCTTGAGCAGCACGTCTCGCGCGAGCTCGCGCACCGCGGCCGAGCTCTCGGCGGCCACGTCGGCATCGAGGCCCTGCCGGACGATCTCGACGACCTCACCCGGGCTGAGCCGCTCGACGAGCTCGCTGGCAGCCACGTACTCGGCCACTCGGGACGGAGAACTGGTGTCGCCGAGCCAGCCCTCAGTCTGCAGGCGAGCGCCGTCCGCTCGCACGACTTCAGCTTCGCGGTTGAGATCGATGGCCATCAAGCGCCTCCCTGGCGGAGTGATTCCGCCGTCGCCTTCGCAATCTTACCTAACGCCTGGGACGGACGCTTATCTGACATGGTGGCCCATCGCCCGATCCGTGGGCACGAACAGCTCGCCGTACAGATCGAGCGCGCCCCTGTCCGTGAGGCTGGCAAGGAAGTAGGCCGCCTCGCGCGCGATGTCCCGCGGCTCAGCGGAGCCGTTGATGCGCTGCTGCACGTACCTCGGGAGCAAGCGCGTGTTGGCCGTCAAGGACGTGAACAGGCGCTCGAGAATGTGGTCTGCCTTCGCGTTCTGACGCGACACGAGCGGGCTCTTGTAGACGCGCTCGAACAGGAACCGGCGCAGGTCGTCCACTTGCCTGCTCGCGCATTTCCGCGGAGAAGTCGCTCACGGACTCGCGCAGAACGTCGGCCCTCAGTAGTACCACCTTCTCGCCTGTCCCTGCTCGACCAGCTCCCGCGAC
>JBAXRL010000796.1:0-2064 GCA_037131205.1 Actinomycetes bacterium
GCGCCGCCCACGGCGAGACGCTCTCCTACCGGGTGACCTTCTCGGACGTCGATGCACAGGTCGCGGCCACGGAGGCGCTCCGCCGCCTCAACGACGTCCTCGAAGAGCGCGTGCTGGCGCGCACCGCGGAGCTGGCCGAGAGCGAGCAGCTCTTTCGCCTGACCTTCGAGCAGGCGCCCATCGGCGCCGTCCTTGCGGGGCGCGACTTCCGCTTCTGGCGCGTCAACGCACGCTTCGCGCAGATGACCGGCTACTCCGCCGCCGAGCTGCTCGAACGCGGCTTCCCCGACATCACGCACCCCGACGACGTGGCCGACGATGTCGCGGCGGTGAAGCGGCTCGTCGCCGGGGAGCTGGACGAGCACGCCCGCGAGAAGCGCTACGTGCGCAAGGACGGCAGCATCGTCTGGGGCGAGGTCGTCGTGCGACCGGTGCTGGACGCGGCCGGCGAGACGGCGGCGGTCCTGGCGCTCGTCAACGACGTCACCGAGCGCCGCCGCGCGGAAGAAGACCGTGCGCGGCTCGCCGCCACCGTCCGCGACGAGAAGGAGCGCCTCGCCGGCCTCATCGAGAGCATGACCGACGAGGTGTGGCTCATCGACGGGCAGGCGCGCTTCACGCTGGCCAACCCGGCGGCGCTGCAAGCGTTCGGCGCCGGCGCCGCCGACGAGACCGCCGTCCTGGAGCTCGCCGCCTCCCTCGAGGTTTTGCGCGCGGACGGCACGCCGCGGCCCCTGGAAGAGGCGCCGCCGCTGCGCGCCCTGGCCGGCGAGGTGGTGCGCAACGACGAAGAGATCGTGCGCATGCCGGGCTCCGGCGAGCTCCGCCATCGCCTGGTCAGCGCCACGCCGCTCAGAGATGCCGACGGGGCCATCACGGGAAGCGTCTGCGTGGCGCGCGATGTCACCGAGCTCAGGCTCGCCGAGCACGCTGTGCGGCGCGAGCGCGACCGGGCGCAGAGCTACCTCGACATCGCCGGCGTCATGCTGGTGGCGATTGCCGCCGACCAGCGCGTGCTTTTCGCCAACCGCAAGGCCTGCGAGGTGCTCGAGCGCGGCGAGGCCGAGATCGTCGGCGCGAACTGGTTCGACCTGGCGGTGCCGGGCGCCGAGCGTGAGCCGATCCGCGAGGGGTTCGCGCAGCTCATGGCGGACAACCTCGCGCCGTGGGAGTACGTCGAGAACCTGGTCGTGCCCAGGAGCGGAGACGAGCGGCTGATCGCCTGGCGCAACACCGTGATCAGGGATGACGGCGGCGCCATCGTCGCGACCCTGAGCTCCGGAGAAGACATCACCGCGCGCAAGCAGGCGGAGGAGGAGCTGCGCGGGAGCGAGGAACGCTTCCGCACGATCTTCGAAGAAGCGCCACTGGGCGTGGCGCTGATCGATTCGCTCGACGGGCGCATCCACGCGGTCAATCCGCGGTTCGCGGAGATCGCCGGCCGCACGAGAGCGGAGATGGCCGTCATCGACTGGATGAGCATCACGCATCCGGACGACGTGCAGGAGGACCTCGACAACATGGCTCTGCTGAACGCCGGCAGGATCCCCGGGTTCAGCATGAACAAGCGCTATCTCCGCCCCGACGGCTCCGCTGTCTGGATCAACATGACCATCGCCCCGATGATCGCTGAAGACGGCGGTCGTCCGCGGCACTTGTGCATGATCGAGGACATCACCGCGCGTAAGCAGACCGAGCAACTCCTGGCGGTCCCCTCGGAGATCCTCGCGCTCATCGCCGCTCCGGCGCCCGTGTCGCAGACCGCCGAAGGCATCGTCGCGGCGCTCAAGCGGGCCACCGGTTTCGACGCCGTGGGCCTGCGCCTGCAGGTGGGCGACGACTACCCGTTCGTCAGCGCCGTGGGCTACTCCGACGAGTTCCTGCAGGCCGAGAACACCCTCGCCGTACGCTACTCCGACGGCGGGGTCTGCCGCGAGGAGGACGGCACGATCAGTCTGGAGTGCACCTGCGGCCTCGTGCTCAGCGGCAAGATCGACCCCGAGAGCCCGCTGTTCACCGCCGGCGGCAGCGCCTGGACCAACGACTCGCTGCCCTTCCTCGAGG
>JBAXRL010000797.1:0-2053 GCA_037131205.1 Actinomycetes bacterium
CCGGCATCGAGATGCTGCGCATGGAGCTCGGCGAGCCCGACGCCTCCGGCCGCCGCCGCCCCGTGCCCATCGAAGGCAGCGAGTTCATCGTGGAGTGCGACCAGATCATCGCCGCCATCGGCCAGTACCCCAAGCTCGACGGCACCAGCGAGGAGCAGGGCGTCAAGCGCACCAAGTGGCGCACCATCGCCGTCGACGACTGGACCTTCCAGACCGCCGACCCGCGGGTGTTCGCCGGCGGCGACGTCGTGCTCGGGGCGCAGACCGTGATCCAGGCCGTCGCCCAGGGCAAGAAGGCCGCCTGGAGCATGGACGCCTACCTGCGCGGCGCCGACATGGCCGCCCTCGGGCAGTCGCTGGCCGAGCTCAAGGCGCAGCCGTTCTTCAACGCGCTCACGTCCAGGACCGACCTCGATCCGCGCGTCGCGCGCATGGCCGAGGTCCCGCCGGTGTTCATCGACATGACCACCGACGTCACGCATCCCAGCCCGCCCGCCGAGATGCCCAAGCTGGAGCCCGCGGACCGGCGCACCAACTTCAAGCAGATCGAGCTCGGCTTCAGCGAAGAAGAGGCCGTGCGCGGCGCCGAGCTGTGCCTCGACTGCTACTGCCCGGCCAACGGCAAGTGCGACCTGCAGCGGTACGGCATCGAGTACGAGGTCTTCAAGAACCGCTTCCACGGCGGCGAGGCGCACGACTACCCCGCCGATTTCCGCCACGATTTCATCATGCGCGAGCCCAACCGCTGCATCAACTGCGGCCGCTGCGTGCGCGTCTGCCGCATGGAGGTCGGCGCCAGCTGCTATGACAACATGGGTCGCGGCTACGACACCATCGTCTCGACCGCCGACAACCTGCCGCTGCAGCTGGTCGGTTGCGTCTCGTGCGGCAAGTGCGCCGAGACCTGCCCCACGGGCTCCATCGAAACCAACCCGCGGCTGCTGGGCAGCTACGACCTCGACGAGAGCCGCTGCATCTTCTGCGGCGAGTGCGTGGAGGTGTGCCCCTACGACGCCCTCGAGCAGAGCGACTTCTTCGAGCTCGCCGGCTTCAACCGCACGACCATGGCGCGCGAGTCGCTGTACGTGCGCGAGCCGCGCCGCGTCGATGCGCTGCGCGAGACCGTCGGCGATCTCGTGCCGCACGTCCGCGACGCGGTGCTCGGCCAGGGCTGGACGTGGGCGCCCATCAAGGACGATCCCATCGTGCTCGACGAGCCGGACGGTGGCGCCTGATGCCGGGCGGCGACTTCCATCCCTGGCTGTTCGTCATCCTCGCCGCCTGGATCCTCGTCTGCGGCCTCGGCGTCGTGGCCTTCAGGAAGATCATGTACTCCGCCGTTTCGATGGTCGCCTGCTTCCTCGGCGTGGCCTTCGCCTACGCGCTGCTCAACGCGCCCCTGGTGGCCATCGTGCAGATCCTCGTGTACGTGGGCGCCATCTCCATCGTCATCATCTTCGCGATCATGCTCACCGAGGTGCAGAGTGGCGCCTACGACCTGTTCTTCAACCGGCAGGTCGTGTTCGCGGCGCCGCTGGCCGTGGCCGCCGCCGCCGTGCTCACGGTGGTCCTCGTGACCTCCGATATCGGCGCCCTCGGCGACAAGGCGCTCAACCCCGGCGTCAAGGGCCTCTCGCTGCTGCTGTTCAACGGCTACGTCTTCCCGTTCGAGCTGATCTCGCTGGTGCTCGTGGCCGCCATGATCGGCGCCATCGTGCTGGCGCGCAAGGAAGAGGAGAAGCCGTGAGCGCCCTCTACTGGTGGCTCACGCTGGCCGTGCTGCTGTTCTGCATCGGCGCCTTCGGGGTGCTCGTGCGCCGCAACGTCATCGTCGTCGTGATGTGCCTCGAGCTCATGCTCAACGCCGTCAACATCGCGCTCGTGGCGATCTCCAACTTCCGCGGCGGGGCGCCCGGCGCCGGCGCGCTGTTCTCGCTGTTCATCATCACGCTGGCGGCCGCCGAGGTCACCGTGGGGCTCGCCATCGTGATCGCCAACTACCGCAACCGCCGCACCGTGCAGACCGACCAGTACGACGAGCTGAAGGGCTAGG
>JBAXRL010000798.1:0-2052 GCA_037131205.1 Actinomycetes bacterium
GCGGCCTGCACATGGCCAGCGACAACGACTTCAACCGCAAGAGCTTCACCACCGGGCACACCGGCTTCGGCGTGCCCTTCGCCACCTGGCCCGACCGCGCCGACGTGCCACGCAACGCGGCGCGCTCGCTGCGCTACATCGACCGCTACCTCACGGTCACTCAGGGCGAGGTGTTCTACATCACCGAGGCGATGAGCAAGATCGAGGGCCTCGAGCGCGGCCCGGCGGGCAACACCGCCATGACCGCGGCGGTGAGCCTTGCCCGCGACCTCCCGCGCGACAACACAGTGGTGGTGCAGGAGACCGAGTACACCGGCGCCGGCAAGCACCACTGGGCGCAGCTCAACTTCGCCAGAGAGATGGGCGTCGAGGTGCGCCGCGGCGACCCGAAGGACAACGCCCCGGGCAAGGTCATCGTCATCCCCGAGCGCCCCGAGCAGATCCAGGCGAAGGACTTCGACGTGGCGCGCATGCGCACGAGCTACGTGCGCAACGCCCTCAAGAACGCGCCCGATGGGTACGCGCCGACGGCCGCCGACATCGTCTTTCTGGCCGCCGACACCAACAGCGACGCGGCCGCCGTCGAAGCGATCATCGCCGCGCTCAAGGAGGCCTGAGATGGCCCGCGAGGACACGTATCTGCAGATCCGCGGGCACCTCGCCGAGCTCGGCGACGAGCAGCTCGAGGCGCACTTCTGGGAGCTCGCCCAGCAGGTCGTCGACCCGCTCGTCGAGCTCGCCCGTACGCACACCTCGTCGAGCATCGAGCGCTCGGTGCTGATGCGCATGGGCGTCGACTCGCCGACCTGCATGGCGGTAGTCGGCGCCTGCGCCAAGCGCGGCCTGCTGGGGCACGGGGCCGGGCACATCCTGCTGCACTGCAGCACGACGTGGGGCTGCCCCGCGCCCGAAGCCGCGCGGCGCCTCGCCGCCGGCGAGGGCTGGGACATGGTCGCGCAGAAGTGGGGAGGGGAGGCATGAGCGAGCAGACGCCCCGCCCGGCCGGCGGTGTCGCGGGCGCCGACGCCGGCCTCGCACCCCTCGACCCCGACGAGAAGATCGACATCGCCAGGCTCCTTGAAGGCATCGCCGACTACCGCCCGCGGCGCAGAGGCTGGCACTGGCGCGAGCAGCTGCCCGACCAGAAGCTGCACAAGTTCGTCTACAAGGAGACCTCGAAGGGCCTCACGAACAGCATCCCGCTGCCGGCCGCCCACTACTTCGGCGACATCGACCCGCAGCCCGACTGCGTGGTGACCAGCGAGATCGCCTCGGGGCGCTTTGAAGACGACATCCGCCGCATGCGCATGGCGGCCTGGCACGGCGCCGACCACATCATGGTCATCCGCACCGCCGGGCAGAGCCACATGGCCGGCCTCCTCGAGGGCACGCCCGAGGGCGTCGGCGGCATCGCCGTCACGCGTAAGCAGGTGCGCGCCACGCGCAAGGCGCTCGACCTCATCGAGGACGAGGTGGGCCGGCCCATCAACTTCCACTCCTACGTGAGTGGCGTCGCCGGCGCCGAGATGGCCGTGATGTTCGCCGAGGAGGGCGTCAACGGCGCTCACCAGGACCCGCAGTACAACGTCCTCTACCGCAACATCAACATGTACCGCAGCTTCGTCGACGCGGCGGTGGCCAAGCACGTCATGGCCAGCGTGCGCATGGCGCAGATCGACGGCGCCCACAACGCCAACGCCACCGCCGTGGAGGCCTGGAACGTGATGCCCGAGCTGCTCGTGCAGCACGCCATCAACAGCGCCTACTCGGTCAGCGTGGGCATGCCCAAAGAGGACATCTGCCTGAGCACCGTGCCGCCCGACGCGGCCCCGGCGCCCTGCATGCGCATGGATCTGCCCTACGCGGTCGCGCTCCGCGACCTCTTCGGCGAGTACAAGATGCGCGCCCAGGAGAACACCCGCTACATGGAAGCCGACGGCCGCGACGCCACGGTGTCGCACGTCATGAACCTCATGATCAGCCGGCTCACGAGCGCCGACATCCAGAGCACGATCACGCCCGACGAGGGCCGCAACGTGCCCTGGCACTACA
>JBAXRL010000799.1:0-2044 GCA_037131205.1 Actinomycetes bacterium
GAAAGATCCAGGCTAGGCTCGCCTGGTCGACACGCAAGTGCCCTCGTACAACTGCTCACCCGACAGCACGCCGGCGATCTCCGGCATGACGCGAAGCAGGCGCATGAGTCGGTCGGCGGTGGCGCTCTGGAACACAGTTCCCTTTTCCCACCTCACGACCGTCTTCGCGCCGACTCCCAGCAGGCCCTCCAGGCCTGTCTGCGAGAGACCCAGCGACGCTCGGAGGGACCGGATCTCATCGGGCTGCAGCAGTCCCTGGGACTCGCGGACTTGACTCGCGGCGGCCTTCTGAAGCTGCTCCATCTCGTCGATGCCCAGATACGCTTCGCCGCAGCCGGCGCACTCGCCGTGCATGACATCGGGCACCTCGACAGCATGGCCCCTGAACGGGACCTGAAGCGCCCGGCGCGACGACTGAACGGCGCCACCACATTCAGGGCACGTCTTCGGATACATGACCTACTCCCGCATTCGCATCGCTAGTGGACACATCCGTCCCACCAGCAAGACAACAGCACAACGACCTGCTCACCGCTCACGTAGAACTTCACGTACCACTCGTTCTGATCAGATTCGCAGTAGACACGGTACTCGTCGGCAAGGTCTCCGTCTCTCAGCCGAACCGTTCCGATGAAGCAGCCGTTCGCCTCGAGGGAGGTCAGCAGCTCAGTGGTCGTGTCGCGCACGTCGTAGTCATGATTGATCAGAAACCTCGTAACGGTCATCGGAGCCGACATGCTTCCTTGGAGAATCAACCTGGCGACTTCCTCGGGCTGATACTTCGGACTTCGCGCCATCAAGAGCCTTCCCGCTTGAAGAACGGTAGCATAATGCTACCACTAATGCAAGATTGGCAATCATCCTTCCCGGACTGACGGTCGTCAGCTTTGCGTCGCGCCCAAGAGACTCCAAGCATCTGGCGGCCGCTGGCGGTATACGTTCGGGAACGAGGAACTGCGCAGAACTGGCGCTGATGAGGTTCACGGAGCCTCACCACAGAGGCTGCTGAGTCCCTCCGCCGAGCAGCGGTATCGCCGGCCGCTCCGCGGGCGGCAGTAGCTCGAGCGCTCGCGCCGGTGTGAGCTCCTCCACACCCCGCGCCTTCGGGGCCGCCTGATGGGCGGCAGTCGGTTCGTAGACCACGACCCGGACCCCGCGGACATTGTGGAACGCCGTCTCGATCTCGCGGCGAGCATCATCCCACCTGAGACCGCCGTTGCCACAGCCCAAGGGCGGCAGCGCGATCGACTCGATGTGGTTCTCGCGCACGACGCGAACAAGGTCGCGCAAACCGTCGCGCACCCAGACAAGCTGCGACGGCTGACGCCAATTGCGCTTGGTCGGGAAATGAATGATCCACTTCGGTCCGTCCAACGAGTCGTCGCGAGTGACGAGGACGTGCCCAACATGGACATCCTCGTGACGAGCCGCCAATGTGTACTCACGAGCACTGGCCGGGAACGCTTCGCGGAATTGCAGGGCGATGCCTTTGCCCATCACGCCGACCTCGTTCACGGTGTTCACGAGAGCCTCGACATCGGCTTCGAGCAGATTGCCCTCGACGTACTCGATCATCAGAAATACCATCCCGGCTTTGCCGCGACTTTCAGGTCGAGGCCGCGCCGCTTGACCTCGTCTGTGATTGTTCCACATTCATCGCCGCCGTGGCACGCAATGCCGTGCAGAGCGGCGACCGGCACATAGCGATAAGTGCCTCAGCCTGGTATCGCTCGATCTTGCCCAGGTCATCGACGGAACGAGCGAAGTCCCTGGCGCGAAGGATGGGCCAATCAATGCGAACGAGCTCCGCCAAGTCGTCGAAGAGAGGTTGAGAATGCCGTAATCCGGAGGTACTGCTGAAGCTTCAGGGCTGAGAAACGCTCGCCCCCGAGCTCCAGGGTCGCGGCAGGCGCGTACCCACAAGGAAAACGGGAGGCTCCAACGGGCTCTGCATGAGCCGGTGGTCCTCCCGTGTGCTAGCGCTATGAGTATACCCGGCGGCGTCGGAGACACAACCGGCGGCATGACTCCGCTCGGTCGCGGC
>JBAXRL010000800.1:0-2044 GCA_037131205.1 Actinomycetes bacterium
CGGCCACACGAGCGCGCCGCACGTGCGCGACCTGCGCGGCGTGGTCGAGCGCGAGTGCGCCGCCATCGGTGTGCTCATCGCCATGCAGGAATCCACCTCGCACATGCGCACCGCTGCCGCCGCGGCCGGGTTCTATGACGCGCCGTCCCCGACGGCGCGGCGAGAGGGTGGGGCAGCTACCCGCGTATCCAGATCCTCACCGTGGCCCAGCTCCTCGCCGGCGAGCGCATCGACTACCCCAACGTCGAGGGCATGGACCGCACCTTCAAGAAGGCGCCCAAGGCGCAGCCCAAGGGCGCCGCGCATCCCGAGCTGCCGCTGGGAGAGTGAGGCCGCCTGCCCTGCCGGATCACCCGCCCTCGCTTTCGCCGTCGCAATGTGATAACATATGATGGCAAAGTGATTGCACTTTGGGGTGACGATATGGTGCGCACGCAGATCCAGCTCAGCGAGGACGAGGTCGTGGCCGTGAAGCGGTTGGCCCGCGAACGCTCGGTGTCCATGGCGGCGGTCATCCGCGACGCCGTCGACCAGTACGTCAGTCGTGAGTCGGGAGCCTCGCTCGGCGAGCGCTGGCAGCGATCACTGGCTGCCGTCGGCGGTTTCCACTCCGGCCGCGCGAACCTCTCGGCGACGCACGACGACGAGTTCGCCGCGGCAGCCTCGGAGTGAGCGTGTTCGTGGACACGTCGTTTCTCGTCGCGCTGCTCGACGAGGACGACGTCGAGTATGCCGACGCCGTGGATCATTGGCGGAGGGCGGCGGCGGAGCGTCTGTCTGTACTCACCAGCAACTACGTGGTCCTTGAAACGTGCGCGGTACTGCAGCGACGCCTCGGCATCTCCGCGATGCGCACGCTCGTGCATCAGATCCTCGAACCCGTGGCTCTCGCGTTGGTGACGAGGGACGATCACGAGCGCGCTCTCGAGGCCCTGCTCGTCGCCGATCGGCGACGCCTGAGTCTGGTCGACTGCGTGAGCTTCGAAGTCATGCGCCGTCTGGACATCCGCGAGTGCCTCGCCTTCGACCAGCATTTCGCCGAACAGGGGCTCGTCGTCTTGCAGGCGTGACCTCGGCGGCCACGGGGGCGCCGCCGAAGCGGCGGTCCACTCAAGCGACGAGGTGGCGGTGTCCCGAGCTGCCGCTCGGGGAGTGACGGCGTTTCGGCTCTAAGCGTCGTTCTGCGGCTCGTCTTGGAGCACGCGCGTCAGCGGCTCCACGAGCGGCGGCAAGTTGTTGCGCACCGTGTCCCACACGATGCGGAGGTCCACGCCGAAGTACTGGTGCACAACCACGTTTCGCATGTCGCGCATGTCAGCCCACGGTACCTCGGAGTGGCGGTCGGTGAGCCAGTCCGGAATCGAGGCCGCGGCCTCGCCGATCACCGTCAGATCCCGAATCACGGCCTTGACCGTCCGCGAATCCTGAGCGAACGCGTCGTAGTCCAAGCCTCTCGTGTACTTCTCGCTGGTGGCCACGCACTCGAGAATATCGGTGCCGCGCAGGCGCCAATGCCTGCTAGGCGGCACGGATGGCCTCGCTGAGGATGCTCGCGCGGAGCGCTTTGTGAAGCGCGTCGGGCGTCGCCAGGTCGACGCGTCGACCGAGGAGCTCGGTGAGGTACCGTTGCAGCCGCACGAATTCGAACAAGCCGACCACTGCTTGCGGCTCGAACTCGACGAGGACGTCCACGTCACTGTCGGCCGACGCCTCGTCGCGCGCCACGGAACCGAAGATGGACAGGCTCGTCACGTGGAATCGGTCCAGGTCCGGCCGGCTCTGGGCCAGCTTCGCCAAGACATCCTCTCGTGTCACCTCGTTACCTCCGTTGTAGCTGCGCCTGTCGTCGAGGAGCCGTCGCTCGCGAACCGGTTGGTCTTCGTGCTCTGGACAGTGTGGCATGTATCGCTCCGCTTGACCACGGACGCGAACGCTGTGGCGACATGTCTCGGCGCGCCACGTGCGTCGAAGCGGTAGAATAGCCGGCATACAGCAGACCGGCGGCGCGGACACCCGAAGAGCAGCCTGAGCGCCTGGCCCGCGC
>JBAXRL010000801.1:0-2043 GCA_037131205.1 Actinomycetes bacterium
CGCCGAAGTTGACCAGGTTGAGCAGGCGCACGTCGGCGCGCAGCTCTTCGGCGGAAGCCCCGAGGGCGGCGCGGATGGTGGCCACGTCGAGCAGAGCCTCATCCTCGCCGCAACTCTGCAGAAGATAGGTGGTGAGGGCCGTGAGGCGCGTGAAACGGTCCACCTCCACGCGCCAGTCGTCGGCCGCGCGGCGCCGGCGGCGCCCGCCGGCGGCCGCGGCGCGGCCGGCGGGCCTCAGCGGCGGGGCCAACGGTGGTTCCGCGTCGAGCAGGCCGTCGAGGCGGCCGAGCTGCGCCGCAAGCTGCTTGCGCAGCGCGGCCGGCTCCAGGAGCTCCGCCGCGTCGGCCAGCCCGAGCAGCCAGCCGAACAGCGGCCGCGCGCTCGCGTAGGGCGTGCTGTACACGATGCCGCCGTCCTCCCGGCGCTCGATGGCGCCGCAGTGCCCCCAGTGCGCCTCGACCCACCAGGCCATCTCGGCGGCGACGCGGATGCGCGCCGTGCCCACCGGCTGCGCGAGCTGCCAGGCGGGCCGGTCGCGGTAGGCGCCGAGGTCGAAGCTCTTCGGCGCCTCGAAGTCGTGGGACGCGCGCGAGGCGTGGATGACCCGCGAGCGGATGCGCGACAGGCGAAAGGTGCGCTCCGCCCGGCGCAGATGACACCAGCCGATGAGGTACCACTCGCCGGCCACCAGTTGCAGGCCGTAGGGGTCGACGGTGCGCTCGAGCTCCTGGTCGCGGCTGATGGCGTAGTACGCGAAGCGCACGGTCTTGCGCTCGGCGATCGCGGCCTGCAGCTTGGGCAGCACGGCCGCCGGGGCGGCCGTCTCGGGGACGACCGTCAGCGGCGGCGCGGCGGCGTCGGCGATCAGCTCGGGGCGCCCCTGGGCCAGGCTGAGCAGCGCCAGGCGCAGCGGCTGCGAGTAGGCGAAGCGCTTCTCGAGCACGGCGAGGCACGCGGCCAGCGCGGTGAGCTCCTCGCCGCTCAGCGCGACCGCCGGCAGGTAGTAGGCGTCGGCCGGCAGGCGGTAGACCTCCGGGCCGCCGTAGGCGCCCTTCTCGGCGGCGATCTCGACGCCGAGCCCGGCGAGCGCGAGGCGGTCCTCGTAGAAGCGCCGCTTGAAGGCGTCCTCCGTCATGGTCGGGTAGCCCTCGACCCTGCCGCGGATCTCGTCGCCGCTCACCGGCTGGCCACGGCGCGCGAGCAACAGGGCGACCAGCGAGAGGCGCCGGATCAGCTTGTCGGCGTCCTTGCTGAAGCCCTTCTCGCGGACCTTTCTGCTGCTCATCGGCGGCGCTCCGGCGGTAGACGGTGAGGCGCGGGCGGCGGCTGCGCCACCCGCGCCTCATGCTACCGCACCGGGCCCCGCGGCGGGGAGGGCGCGGAGCGGCTACGCCGCCGCGCCCCGGCTACGCCGCCGCGCCCGGCTGCGCCGCGTGCCCGACTGCGCCGCGTGCCCTACTTCGCGGCGGCCTCCCGCGCCGCCGCGCCCCGGCTGCGCCGCCGCGCCCGGCTGCGCCGCGTGCCCTACTTCGCGGCGGCCTCCCGCGCCGCCGCGGCGATGATGGCGTCGAATTCGGCGCCCAGGTCGGCCGGGAACGGCATCGCCGGGGCGGCGAGGATCTCCGCCACCCTCTCTTGCGCCTTCTCGGTGGTGCTCCGGGCGCCGGCGCTCTTCCAGGCGTCGTAGCTGCCGGTCTCACCGAGCTTGGCCTGCCAGAGCTCGCGCACGTGCGCGCGCGTGTGGTTGTCGAACAGGTAGTTGCCGTTGAAGCCCATCTTCTTGATGAGCTCGACGGCCAGCGTCTCCTCGCTCACCTCGATGCCCCTGAGGATGCGCTTGACCATGCCGATGATCTCGTCGTCTATCACCATGTTCTCGAGGCAGAGGGTGCGCGAGCCGTCGAGCAGGCCGGTGCCGAAGGTCACGTCGGCGCCGTTGGCGTAGGCCATGAACATCGCCAGCGTGTTCTCGTAGGCGCTCTGGATGCCGGGCTCCTTGGCGGTGGTGGCGCCGGCGCCGTACCAGGCCGGCACGCCGTAGAA
>JBAXRL010000802.1:0-2043 GCA_037131205.1 Actinomycetes bacterium
CGTCTTTTTCGCCGGCACGGGCTCGATGGCCACCGAGATGTGCGCCTCACGACTGCTGGCGCCCTACTACGGTTCGTCCACCGCGGTGTGGGCCAACATCATCGGCCTGATCCTCGCCTCGCTGTCGCTGGGCTACTGGTACGGCGGCAGGCTCGCCGACCGGCGCCCGTCCGCAACCCTCCTGGCGACCATCGTCATCGCCGCGGCGGCGCTCATCGCCGCCGTGCCCTTCGTGGCGCGGCCGCTCCTCGAACTCTCGGTGCGCGGCATCGAGTCGCTCTCCACCGGCGCCGTGCTGGGCTCGTTCGCGGCGGCGCTGGCGCTGTTCGCGCCGCCGGTGGTGCTGCTCGGCATGGTCACGCCGTTCGCCGTCAGGCTCGCGGCGACCGGCGTCGCCGACGCCGGCCGCGTCGCCGGGCGCATCTTCGCGCTCTCCACCGCGGGCAGCATCGTGGGCACGTTTCTGGCGGCGCTTGTCGCCATCCCGCTGATCGGCACGCAGCGCACGATGCTGTGCGCCGCGGCGGTCATCGCCTTCGCCGCCGTGCCGTTGCTGGGCCGCCGCCGGCTGGTCCCGGGGCTCGTCGCGGCGGCCGCCATCGCGGCGCTCCTCGCCGTGCCGCCGGGGGTGGTCAAAGCGGAGGCCGGCCTCATCCATGAGGAGGAATCCCGCTACCAGTTCATCCAGGTGGTGCAGCAGGGGCCCGAGCGCCGGCTCTACCTCAACGAGGGCCTCGCCATCCACTCCCTGTGGCGCGCCGACACGGTGCTCACCGGCGGCGAGTGGGACATGTTCCTCACGGCGCCGCCGCTGCTCGGGCGGCCGGCGGCGCGCGTCGCCATTCTCGGCAACGCCGCCGGCACGACGGCGCGCGCCTTCGGGGTGTACTACCCGGAGGCGCTCATCGACGGCGTCGAGATCGACCCCGCCGTGAGCGCCGTGGGCCGCCGCTGCTTCGGTCTCGCCGACAACCCCCGGCTCACCGTGGTGACCGCCGACGCCCGCCCCTTTCTCCAGGCGAGCCGCGCGCGCTACGATCTCATCTTCATCGACGCCTACCGGCAGCCCTACGTGCCCTTCTACCTGGCGACCCGCGAATTCTTCCGCCTGGTGCGGCAGCGGCTGCGCCCCGGCGGCCTCGTGGCGCTCAACGTCTCGACGGTGCCCGGCGACCACCGCCTGGCCGAGGCCGTGGCCGGCACGCTGGCCACGCAGTTCCCCCAGGTCGTCACCTGGCAGGCGCTCACCTTCAACCAGTTCGTCGTGGGCCTGAGCGCGCCGCAACCGCGGGCGGTCTTGACCGCCCGCCTTCTGGCGGCGCCCGCCGACCTCCTGCCCGACGCGCGCCTCTTCGCGCGGGACATGCGCCCGGCCGCGCC
Source organism: Actinomycetes bacterium (assembly GCA_037131205.1). GTDB lineage: Bacteria > Actinomycetota > Thermoleophilia > UBA2241 > UBA2241 > CAIXSE01. The sequence continues at coordinate 1,381 of JBAXRL010000802.1, forward strand.
GGCGGCGCGGCCGTGGACCGACGACCGCGCGCCGGTGGAGTGGGTCACCGACCGCATGATCGCCGCCTACGCCCTGCGCGGCGCCGCCGGCGTGGAGGACCTCCTCCCCACCGCGCCGCGCTGAGCGCCGGCCGAGGGCGGCTCCTCAGCGCCGGCGGCCGCCCTGGCGCCGCCCTGTGCGCGGCCGCCGGAGCGCGGCCGCCGGAGCCCGGCCGGGTTTAGCGCCGGACGGCTGCGGAAACGTACCGGTCACAGGCACTGGGGCCGGCGGCCGCGGTGCCGACCCGGCACTCGACGGGGGGAGGCGTGCATGGAGGAGAGGCCGCAGTTCAGCGTGGGCTACGAGACACCCAGCGGCGACATCGGGGTGGTGGTCCTCGTCGGCGAGATCGACATCTACTCGGCGCCGGAGTTCAAGGAAGTCCTGGTCAACGGTATCGAGGGCGGCGCCCGCAAGGTCATCGTCGATCTGTCGCAGGTCACCTTCATCGACTCTACGGCCTTGGGCGTGCTCGTGAGCGGCGCGAAACGCGTGCGGCCGCGCAACGGCAATCTCGACATCGTGTGCACCGACGAGAACATCATCCGCATCTTCGAGATCACCGGCCTCGACCGCATCTTTCGCATCTACCCGTCCCGCGGAGAGGCCATCAAGGCGGCCGC
>JBAXRL010000803.1:0-2042 GCA_037131205.1 Actinomycetes bacterium
GGTCACCACGCAGGACTTGCCTTCAAACACGTCAGCCATGGTACGTTCCTCCTCCGTCAGACGAGCTCGCGGGCGAGATCGCCGCGCAAGTGAGTCACCATCTTCGCGTAGACGCCCTCGCGATACTCAACGACCGGCAGGTCGGCAAGGGCGGCGATGATGTGGGCCTGCAGCGGGTTCTGCACGTACTCCATCTTCGTCCACTTCACCGTGCCCGCGCCGGTGCCCCCGGACAGATATGTCACGTCCACCGGATAGAACGTCGCGTGAGACAGAGCAGCGCCCGGCCTGCCGATGTTGCCGATGTGGCGCCACCCCATCTGGTTGATCCTGCCGGCGGCGTTCCGCGTCACTATCTCCTCGACGGTGAGCTCCTTGTCCATCTGCAGGTCGAGCTCCAGAAAGGCCCTGCCCTCGTAGCTCACGTGGGCCGTGGCGCGGCCGCCCAGCAGATGGTAGTCGGGGATGTCGGCGAAGATCTTGGGGATGCCCGTGTCTTCGCGGCCGCCGAGGATGGGGGCGGCGTCGTTCTCCCACACGACCAGGGCGAAGGCGCCGTCGGTGCCGGAGCCGATGTGCCGCACGGGCGTCATCACGGCGACCAGGGTGTACTGCCCGCCGCCCATCCACTGGACCCCGCAGCACTTCTGGTACTCGATGTTCACCGACGGCTCGACGATCGCGAACGCATCGGGCACGTACTGGGCCAGTTGCTCTTCGTCGGTCAGGTAGCTGATCGCGATCGAGGTGACGTCGTCGTACTGCAGATCGTGCAGGTCACCGCCGTGCACGCCGCCAAAATGCGCCGGCATGCGATAGGTGAAGTCGTCGTCGAAATGGAACATCTCCACGCCCCTCCTTCAGGTTGATGTCAAGTACCGGCGAGCCGCTTGCGACTCACGCTGGCTGCACGGCGACCTGCGCGTCGCTCTGCAGCTTGTCCAGCGTCACGAGGATGTGCAGCAGATACAGGAGTACGCAGCCGTTGGCCGCCAGGACCGCGCCGATGACCGCCAGCGGGAGCAGGCCCGAGAAGAACATCGTGGTACCGAACACGATGGTCAGCGCGTTCATGACCACCGTGGCCACGAAGAGCTTGACGAGGATCGGCGGCTGCGGCTCACGCGGCGCCCCGCGCCGGCTGAGGCGGGGCAGGAAGGACTTCACCAGCACGAGCGCCCCGCCGAGCACGTTCAGCGCGCCGACGAGATACGTCAGCGTCGGCGCCAGCACGTCCGGGATGATGCACGACACGATGCCGAGCGCCGCGAAGAGAAAGCCGCCGCCGACCATCAGCCAGGAGCGCCGAAACGCGCCCAGCGGCGTGCTGCCGGAGGCGACCATCTGGATGGCGATGATGATCATCAGCAGGCCCAGCTGGGCGCTGCCGGCGAAGGGCAGCTTGCCGCGGCTCACGGGGATGAGCAGCAGGCCGAGCAGCAGCATGAAGACGCCCATGAGCAGCAGCATGGCCTTGTCGATCGGCAGCGCAGCATCCCCTGCGGGCGGCTGTGCCGCCTCGGGATACCTGAGGTAGACGACGCGCAGCACGAGGGCGAGGTACACGATGGCCGCCCCGTAGAGCAGGACCACCACGGCCGTCAGCGTGGTCGTGAGCAAGCTCGGGAACAGGATGAGCCCGCCGACCAGCATCGAGAGCACGTAGACGGACGTGCAGGCGGCGATCAGCTGCCGAAAGAAGCCGCCGTACTCAGCCCAGGCCCTGAGCTTCTGCTTGTCGAGGATCATCTGCAGCAGAAGCAGGAGCCCGCCTGGGCCGAAGCAGACGAACAGCAGGATGCGGGGAGCCTCGCTGAACAGGTCGGGGATGAAACACGTGACGATGCCCACGGCGGCGATGAGCACGCCCACGACGAGCGGCAGCTTCGACGTGCGCAGATCGCCGAACGGCGTCTTGCCCAGGGCGATCATCTGCACGGCGAACATCACGAGCAGCAAGCCGTACAGGCCGTTCTCGTAGTACGCCAGCGCCCCTGTGGACACCGGGAAGAGCAGGACGCCGGTGATCAGCAGCGTCATCC
>JBAXRL010000804.1:0-2035 GCA_037131205.1 Actinomycetes bacterium
GCAGGCGCTCATGTACAGCCACGGGGCGCCCACGCGCCAGTGCTTGCTGAGCGACCTGGCCAGATCCTCCATGGCCGCCCACTCGTGCCAGTTGCCGCGCATCGGGATGAGCTGCACGGTGAAGCCGGCGCCGGCCTCCTGGAGGCGCGCGAAGCCCTCCATGAGCGCCTCGAATCCGCCGGGGTTGCGGGTGACCTCGTCGTACACCCGCGCGCTCGCGCCGTACACGGCGATCATCTTGCTGCCCTTGCGCCGCAGGAACTGCGCGATCTCGGGGGTGATCGACGTACCGTTCGTGTTCAGCGAGTAGGTCGTCGCCTTGGCGGTGACGTAGTCGAAGATCTCGGCGAAGTCCGGGCGCAGCATGGGTTCGCCGCCCGAGATCGCCCATTCGCGCGTGCCCAGGGCGCGCGCCTGGTCGACCACGTCGCGCCACTCGTCGGTGGTGAGCTCGTCGCGCTGCTCGGGGGCGTTCTCCGGCAGCCAGAGCCAGCAGTGGCGGCAGTGATTGTCGCAGCGGTAGGTGAGGTCGATGCTGCCCTTGAGCGGCAGGCGCGGCAGCTGGGTCTGACGACGTCGTTCGGCGATGGTCCGCCTCCGTTCGAGTAGGGCGCGGGAGCACGGCGCGGGAGCCTCCCGACTGCTCGGCCTCCGGCGCCACGCCTATCTTCCGGGTCTGCGGCGCGGTCGTCAAACGGCCGCGCGCGCTACCGCGTGCTTCGTTTGTCAAGGCGGCATGCCGGCAGGGCGCCACGCGCCAGCGGTTGCAGGGCGCCTCCCCATCAACGTCCACCGACCTACTCCGACAACATCACCGTGCGGCGCCCATGTCACCCGCAGACGCCCACCTCCCGGCCTGTTCCGCTGCCGGCATGGATGAGAAGCCCCTACACGACCCGCCGGGTATGCTCCGGGTGTCGAGATCGGGGGCTCACATGGTCAGCATCAAGATCAGCGTCGAGAAGCGTGCAGACGGTTACGTCGCCTATCCTTTGGGGCTCAACGGCGCGGTCGTGGGCGAGGGCGCCAGCTACGACGAGGCCCTTGCCGACGTCAGGTCGGCGATCGAGCTCCATATCGAGGCCTTCGGCGCGGACGCCCTCGACGCAGAGTCGGCGGTACTCGAGGCCTTCGGCGCGGACGCCCTCGACGCAGAGTCGGCGGTACTCGAGGCCTTCGGCGCCGAGACGACCCCGGCTGGATGAGCCCAAGATGGGACCCGCACCCCTCTCACGCTGCCCGGCCATCCTACGATCAAGGGTTCCACACTCCGGACGATCCGCACCCAAGCGCGGATAGCCCGCGACGCCGCGCCCAAGCGCGGATAGCCCGCGACGCCGCGCCCCATCTTCCCGGTCAGCGGCGCGGTCATGATGGCGTCGCACACGAAGGTTCACATTATGGTGTACTGCGTATCACAAGGCGGTATCCTGAACAGGCGCCACGCGCCGACGCCGGAAGCCGGTCCCGAACATGAACGCGCCGTCCGAGGAGTCAGTCGCTCATGGGAGTCGCCATCAAGAACGTCGAGGTCGAACGGTTGGCGGACGAGGTCGCGCGGATGACCGGCGAGAGCAAGACGCAGGCCATCCGCGTGGCCCTGCAGGAGCGCCGCGACCGCCTCGCTATGCGCGTCACCCCGGCGGCCAGGGCGGCGCAGCGCCGCCGCTTCCTGGAGGGCGAGATCTGGGCCGACATCCCAGCCCACCTTCTCGACAGGCCGCGCGACAAGGCTCACGAAGACGAGATCCTCGGGTACGGGGCCGACGGCGCATGAAGGCCAGCGGCGCATGATGACGGCGGGCGCGGCATGATGACGGCGGGCGCGGCATGATCCTCGACTCCTCGGCGCTGGTCGCGATCATCCTGCGCGAGCCCGGCTGCGAGGCCGTGCTGGCGCATCTGGAGACGGCCGGAGCGCTCGGCGTCGGCGCGCCGACGCTCTCGGAGACGGCCATCGTGCTCGCCGCCCGTCTGGGGCGCGACCCGCGCCCCAAGATCGCGCGCCTGCTCCAGGAATACGCGGTGACAGTCG
>JBAXRL010000805.1:0-2029 GCA_037131205.1 Actinomycetes bacterium
TCGCGATGTCCGACTATGGCATCGTCGGCGACCTGTACGAGGTGCTGCCGGCGCTGACCGAGCGTCTCAAGAACGTGTGACGAGCCGGCCGGTTGGGCTGCGCCCGCCGGCCCCCGTCGCGCCCAGGCTGCTCCGGAGGCGAGAGACGGCGCCGCCGAGAGCACGGCCGGGGCCGCGCTTGCGCGGCCCCGGCCTCGTTCCGCCGGCCCTCAACGCCGTACGCTCACGCGCGGCGGCGTGCGCTGTGGGTTCGAGTCCTGCCAGGTCCGCCAGCCCGTCGTCTTGATTGTCCACGGTTCACAATGGGACGTCGAACTACCACGTAGGGACCGCGACGTCGTACTATCGCGGCACAGCAATCGGCGGAGGCGAGACATGTCGGTCGTCTTCAGGATCGAGGTCGAGCGAGAGATGGACGGATGCCGGCTGGCGGAAGCGGTCGAGCTGCCGGGCGTCATTGCGTACGGAGCCACGGATGATGAAGCGATCGCGCGCGTGCAGGCACTGACCCTTCGCGTCGTGGCGGACCGCCATGAAGGTGGCTACCGCGATCGCAGAGAGGTGAAAAACGATGACCATCGATGAGCTCACGCGAGAAGCGCTCGGCCTCGATCTCTCCAGCCGGGCGCGCCTTGCTCGCGATCTGCTCAGCAGTCTCGACGATCTGTCGGAGAGCGAGATCGAGCAGCTCTGGCTCGAGGAGTCCGTCCGTCGCCACGACGAGGTCGTCACGGGCGCGGTCGAAACCGTGGCGATGGACGAGGCGCTGGCCAAAGCCCGAGCAGCGCGAGGGTGAGTCACGCCGTACGGCTTCACCGCGTTGCGCAGCGCGAGCTCGACGAGGCCCCCGAATACTACGACCTGACCATCCCCTTCCGTCCGGTCGCGGGTTCAGCCTCCGGATCGACGCGCAGCGAGAAGGCGGACATGGCCCGCCGCGCCCGCCGCGGCTGCCACCCCCGGCGGCCCCCCGGCGGCGCGCGCCCGCTGGCCGGCAGGCGCCTGTCCGCCGCAGCCGTGGGAGCCGCCGGAGCCGCCGCGGCGGGGTAGTACTGTGAGGGAAGATAAGAAAAGTCGGCGGATCCTTATCTTCCCCCCGGCAACCGAGCCTGCGGACGGCCGTACGTGGCCCGACAGTCAAGGAATCCTTGTCTTCCCTTTTCGTACTACCCCGCGCGGCAGCCGTGGGAGCCGCCGCGGCCGCCCGCGCGCCGGTCGCGCCCGCCCGCGCGCCGGTCGCGCCCGCCGGGCGGCGGCGGGCGCGCCCGCCGGGCGGCGGCGGGCGCCGTGAGCTCGAGTCCTGCTGGTCCACCAGGCGCCGCCGGTCGACTCCCTCCTGTTCTTCGGGCTATGCGTCGGATAGCCATGGGAGGCGCCGCGTGATCACCAAGGTCCAGAAGTGGGGCAACAGCCAGGGCCTTCGCCTGAGCAAGGAGCTCCTCGCGGTCGTCCGCATCGACGTGGGCGACGCGGTTGATGTCAGCGCGCGTGATGGGACACTGGTCATCACGCCGGCGCGCCGCGTGAGGGGCGGGATCGACCTTGAGCAGCTTGTCGATCGCATCCCCAAAGGCTACCAGCCGGAAGAGCTCGATTGGGGTTCTCCGGTCGGCCGAGAGGTCTGGTAGATGGCGGCCTACGTACCCCGCAAAGGGGACTTCGTCGCGCTGACCTTCGACCCGCAGTCCGGACACGAGCAGCGCGGCCGGCGCCCCGCACTCGTCGTCAGCAACGACCTGCTCAACAAGGCCACGGGGCTCTGCCTCGCGTGTCCCGTGACGAGCGCGTGGCGCGACTGCCCGTTTCACGTCATGATCCCGGAAGGCCAGGACGTGGACGGAGTGGTGATGTTAGAGCGGGTGAGGTCCGTCGACTTTCGCTCTCGCGGCGTCAGGCACATCGGTAGCGCGCCAGAACCGGTGCTTCAGGAAGTGCTCGCGATACTGGATGCGTGCCTCTACTGAGATCTGAGCGCTCAGGGCCTATCCCGATAGGGATGTGCGTGCGGGGCGTTCGTGGACCGAGCGGG
>JBAXRL010000806.1:0-2028 GCA_037131205.1 Actinomycetes bacterium
ACACCGAGATGCCGCCCAAGCCCGGCATCCACACGCGGCCCGACTGCTTCATCCACGCGATGCCGGCCTACGTGAAGGAGCTCGAGGTGGCCGGCCTCAAGTGGGTCTCCGGCTACCCGCCCAACACCGCCAAAGGCCTGCCCTACATCAGCGGGCTGCTGGTGCTCAACGACTGCGAGACCGGCGTGCCCCTGGCGGTGATGGACTGCGCCTGGGTCACCGCCATGCGCACCGGGGCGAGCGCCGGCATCTCGGCCAGGTACCTGGCCCGGGCGGGCAGCGACTGCGCGGCCATCGTCGGCTGCGGCGTGCAGGCGCGCACCAGCCTCATGGCGCTGGTCGAGGAGCTGCCGGCCCTCGCCGAGGCGCGCTGCTACGACCTCTTTCCCGCGGCGACGCAGCGCTTCATCGCGGATATGGCGGCGCTGTTCCCGGCGCTGCGCTTCGTCAACTGCGCCTCGGCGCCCGATGCCGTGCGCCCCGCCGACGTCGTGGTCACGGCCATCCCCATCGTCGTGGACCCCACGCCCGACCTCGACGCGGGCATGCTCAAGGAGGGCGGCCTCGCCGTCTCGCTCGACTACGACTCGGCCTGGACGAGCGCAGCCATGCGGGAGTGCGACAAGTTCTGCTCGGACGACATCGGGCAGTTGCTCTCGACAAAGGACCACGGGGTGTACTTCAGCGGGATACCGGCGGCCGTCAGCGCCGATCTCGGCGAGCTGGCCGCGGGCCTCAAGCCCGGACGCGAGAACGACGGCGAGCGCATCTTCTCGATGAACATGGGCATCGCCGTCGACGACATGGTCACGGCCAAGGTGCTCTACGAGCGCGCCCTCGAGCGCGGCGCCGGCGTGCGCCTGCCGCTCTGAGCGGGGAGGAGACGAGCATGCCGCGAAAGAGCAACCTGGAGTTCCGTGTGTTCAGCGACGCACAGCGCGCCGAGCTCCATTCCTCTGTCCTGGAGGTCCTCGAGAGGGTCGGCGTCGAGATCCACAGCGAGCAGGCGCTGGAAGTGGCCAGGAGCGCCGGCGCCTACGTCGAGGGCAGCCGCGCCAGGTTCCCCGCGGCGCTCGTGGAGAAGTGCATCCGCAGTGCGCCGTCGAGGGTCGTCCTCTGCGACCGCTTCGGGAACCGCAAGATGATGCTCGAGGGCAAGCGCTTCTACTTCGGCGCCGGCCCCACGGCGATCTACACCATCGACCCGATCACGGGGGAACGCAGGATTCCCGGCGTGGCGGACACGGAGCGCGCCTCGCGCGTGATGGACGCGCTGCCGAACATCGATTTCCAGATGGACTTCGGCAGCATCGGGGACGTCGACCCCCGGTTCATGGACGTCCACGCCTTCGAGGCCATGCTGAACAGCTCGACCAAGCCGATCGTCCATTGGGCCTACACGCCGCGGAACTGCCGGGCGATGATCGACATGGCGGCGGAGGTCGCCGGAGGGGCCGCCAAGCTGCGCGCGAACCCGTCCTTCGCGATCTACTCGGAGCCCGTCAGCCCGCTGATGCACGAGGCCGAGGCGCTCGACGTCGCCATGCTGATGGCCGAGAACGGCCTGCCGGCCATCTACACGCCGGCGCCTTTGGGCGGAGCCACCGCGCCGGCCACCCTGGCCGGCATCATCGTGATCTCCCTGTGCGAGTCGCTCAGCGGGCTGGTGCTGCACCAGACCGTCAGGGAGGGCGCGCCCTTCATCATGGGCGGCGTGATCACCATCCTCGACATGGCGGCCATGCAGATCACGTACGGTTCGCCGGAGCTCATGCTGATGACAGCGGGGCTCGCCGAGATGGCGCGCTTCTACCAGATCCCCTCGTTCAGCACCGGCGGGTGCTCCGACGCCAGGAGCTGCGACGGCCAGCACGCCGCCGAGATCTCGCAGAACCTCCTCATGGCGGCGATGAGCGGCGGCAATCTCATCCACGACTGCGGCTACATGGAGTCCGGCAACTGCACCTCGCTGCAGTCGCTGGTGATCGCCGACGAGGTCATCGGCCAGGTGAAGCGACTGGTGAGGGG
>JBAXRL010000807.1:0-2021 GCA_037131205.1 Actinomycetes bacterium
TGTCGAGGTAGCCCTCGCCGGTGCGCGCGCGCCGCCTCTGCACGTAATAGGCCAGCGCCGCTCCGGCGGCGATGCCGCCGACGACAAGCTTGCTCGTGAAGCCCAGGTCAGGCTCCGTCGGGTTTGGCGTCCGCGGCGGCGGCGGGCGCGGCCTCGCCGGCCGCCGTCGCCGTGTCGGCCGTGCCCCCGCCGGGCGCCGCGGCGCCCGCGCCCTCGGCGAAGGGCGTCCACGCCGCATCGTCGGCGACGTCCGCGGGCGCGGCGGCGAAGCTCCAGGCGCCGGCCGCGGGCGCGTCGCTCGCCGCGCCGGCGGACCCGCCGGATGCGGCGGACCCCGCGGCGGACCCGCCGGAGCCTGACTCGCCGGGCCTGTCGCGCTTCATGAAGCTGGAGACCGCGGACTGCACGCCGGCGCCGAAGGCGGCCGCCTTGCGCGCGGGCGTCGTGACCGCGCCTTCCACAGAGCTGGCCATCTTGTCGAGCTTGTCGGTGATGCCGGCCACGTCCTTGGTGATCTCGTCGACGTTGCCCAGGTTGGCGTTGACGCCGTCGAGCGTGACGCCGGCCTTCTGCATGAGCGGGATGCCGTTCTCATCGACGTTCACGAGGACCTTGTCGACGCGTTCCAGAGCCTTGGCCGCCTTGAACAGCACGTAGGCCAGAAAGATGGCCACGACCACAAAAAAGAAGGCCGCGGCGTACCGCAGCACGAGGGACGGGGTTTCCATCGCGGCGGTCACGAACATGGTGTCCATGCACCACTCCTTCCAGACCGGGTCAGTCTCCTACAGTTGCGCGAAGCGTATCATACTCCCGCGGCGGCTCAGGCCGGCATGACGGCGCTCAGGCGGGGGCGGTGAGCACCCCGCCGCCGACCACCACGGCGTCGCGATAGAAGACCGCCGACTGCCCCGGCGCCGCGCCCGCGAACGGCTCCCCGAGCCGCACCAGGGCGCGCCCCGCGCCGCGACGTTCGAGCGCGGCGACGGGCGCCGCCGGCGAGCGGTAGCGAAGCTGCACGAGCAGGCCGCTCCCGTCGCCGAGGCCGCGGTCCACGAGGTCCCGCACCAGGACCTCGCGCACGTCGAGCTCCTCGCGGCGGCCGACGACCACTTCGTTCTCGGCCGCCCGCCGCGCAAGCACGAACAGCGGCTCGCGCGACGACACCCCGAGGCCGCGCCGCTGGCCGATCGTGTACCGCCAGTGTCCCTGGTGCGCGCCGAGCACCACCCCGGAGCGGTCGACGATCGCCCCGGCCCGCGGCTCCACGCCGCGCTCGTCGAGAAAGCGCCGGTAGCCGTCGATGGCGAAGCAGACCTCCTGGCTCTCGGGCGCGGCCGCGGCGGGCATGCCCGCCGCCTCCGCGGCCGCGCGCGTCTCGCGCTTGGTGGTCTCCCCGAGGGGGAGCTCGAGGCGCGCCAGCACTTCCGCGGGGACCGCCCACAGCATGTACGACTGGTCCTTGGCGGGGTCGGCGCCGCGCGCCACGTAAGGCTGGCCGGCGCGCCACACGAGGCGCGCGTAGTGGCCGGTGGCGACGCGCGCCAGGCCCAGCTCGTCGGCGCAGCCGACGAGCGCCGCCAGGCGCCTCGGGTTGCAACTCACGCAGGGGTTCGGCGTCTCGCCGCCCAGATAAGAAGCCACGAACGGCGCCACGACCGCGGCCTCGAACTCGGCCTCCCGGTCGACGAAGTGGTGCGGGAGGCCGAGCCACGCGGCCGTCTGCGAGGCGCGCTGCAGGGCGCCGGGCGAGCAACAGCTGCGCCTGTCGCCGCCGGGCCACAGGCGCACCGTGGCAGTCTCCAGCGTGCGTCCTTCGTCGATCAGCTTCAACGCCGCGACGGCGCTGTCCACTCCTCCGCTCAGGGCGACGAGTGCTCGTGTGCTTTTGGGAGTGCCGTGAGGATCCGCGGGACCTCCGCCTCGCGGCCCGCCTTCACCAGGTAGTCCTGGATGGCGAGGTGCAGCGCGTCGGCGGCGAGGTTGGAGCAGTGCATCTTGTTGGGCGGCAGGCCGCCGAG
>JBAXRL010000808.1:0-2020 GCA_037131205.1 Actinomycetes bacterium
CCATGCACGAGATGGCGGCGGCCTGCGGCGAGGCCGGCAGCTTCGCCTGCCTCGCCATGTCGTCGCCGCCGCTGATGCTCGACGACGTCTGCTGCGACAAGGCGCTCGCCTGCGCCGATCTGCAGGTACCGCTGGTGCTCGCCGGCTCGGTGTCGGTCGGCTCGCAGGGCCCGGCTTCGCTGGCCGCCTGCGTCGCGGTGGTCAACGCCGAGGCGCTCGCCGCCCTCGTCGTACACCAGCTTGCCCGGCCGGGCGCGCCGTTCGTCTTTGGCGTCGGTACCGGCGTCATGAACATGAGCACCGTCGTCGACGTGTACAACGCGCCCGGCGTCTTCCTCGCCAACCAGGCGCACCTGGACCTCATCCACGGGGTCTACGGCCTGCCCAGCTGGTCGTACGCCGGCCACTCCGACAGCAAGCTGCTCGACGAGCAGTGGTCGCTGGAGCTCGGCGTCGCCACCATCCTCGGCGCGCTGTCCCGCGCGACCCTCCTCCACGACGTCGGCTACCTCGAGAGTGGGCTGCACAGCGCCCTCGAGGGCGTCGTGCTCGGCGACGAGATCGCCGGCTACGCGCGCGCCCTGATGGCCGAGGCGCCGGTGGACGACGAGGCGCTGGCCCTCGCCGAGATCGCGGCCGCCGGGCCCGGCGGCAACCATCTCGGCAGCAAGATGACGCGCGCCCGCCACCGGCGCTTCTGGCGCCCGGACCTCATCGACCAGAACACCCACGAGCGCTGGCTCGCCCAGGGTAAGGGCACGCTTCTGGAGCGCGTCCGGCGGCGCCTGCAAGAACTGCTGGCCGCCGGCCCCGCCTTCACCCTCGACCCCGCCACGATCTCGGCGCTCGACGATCTCGCTGCCCACCCACGAAAGGAGCAAGCATGAGCCACCTCACGATAGGGGGCGTCCGCCACAGCGGGAGGCTCCTCCTGACTCTTCTCCTGGTCGCCGCCGCCGCCCTGGCGCCGGCCGCCGTCGCCCTCGCCGCCTCGAGCCCGTCCCCCGACGCCAGGACCTCGCTGCACATCGGCTGGGTCCAGGACGTCGACAACCTCAACCCGTTCATCGGCCTCCAGGGCACCGACTACATGCTGTGGCACCTGAACTACGACTTCCTCGTCGGCTTCGACGCCAGGACCCTGGAGCCGCGCCCCGAGCTGGCCACCGCGTGGGAGGTCTCGGCCGACGGCAAGGAGTGGACCTTCACGATCCGCAGCGACTCGACCTTTCAGGACGGCGTACCGGTGACCGCCGGAGACGTCGCCTTCACCTTCAACTACATCCACGACAACGAGCTGCTCAACCTGGCCACGTACACCAACGGCATCGTCAAGGCCGAGGCCATCGACGACACGACGGTGAAGATCTACACCGACGCGCCCAAAGCCAACATGCTGCGCATGGTCGTGCCCATCCTGCCGGAGCACATCTGGAGCAAGGTGAGCGGCAAGGCGGCGACCAGCACCTACCAGAACACGCCGCCGATCGTCGGCAACGGGCCCTTCCAGATCGTCGAATGGCAGAAGGGCAAGTTCGTACGCCTCGAGGCCAACCCCGACTACTGGGGCGGCGCGCCCAAGGTCGACGAAGTCATCTTCCAGCTCTACACGAACGCCGACACGATGGTGCAGGACCTCAAGCTCGGCACCATCGACGGCGCCCTCGACGTGCCGCCGGCGCAGTTCAAACCGCTCAGCTCCGAGCCGGGCCTCGAGGCCAACAACGCCACGAGCTGGCGCTTCATCGAGATCGGCATGAACTGCTACGACAACCCGAGCTCCCTCGGCAACCCCGTGCTGCTCGACCCCGAGCTCCGCCGGGCCGTCAATTGGGCGGTCGACCGCCAGAAGGTCACCGACATCGCCTACCAGGGCTACGCCACCGTGGGCTCCACGATCATCGTGCCCTACTCCAAATACCACTGGGAGCCGCCGGCGGACAGCCTGTTCACCTACGACCCGGCCAAGGCCAACGAGCTCCTCGACGCGGCCGGCTACAAGGACGTCAACGGCGACGGC
>JBAXRL010000809.1:0-2020 GCA_037131205.1 Actinomycetes bacterium
CGCGCCATGCTCGAAGACAAGATCAAGGCGCGCGAGATCATGTACGGCACCAACACCGGCATCGGCGAGTTCTCCGAGATGGTGCTCGACGACGAGCAGGTCACGCAGTTCCAGCGCTTCCTCGTGTACAACCACGCCGCCGGCATCGGCAAGCCCGCGCCGCTCGAGGTGGTGCGCGCCGCCATGGCCGGCCGCATCAACGTGCATGCCCACGGCAACTCCGGCAACCGCCCCGAGATCACGCTCACGCTGGTCGAGATGCTCAACAAGGGCGTGACCCCGGTGATCTGCGAGAAGGGCTCGGTAGGCGCCTCCGGCGACCTCGCCCCCATGGCTCAGCTCGCCCTCCTGCTGATGGGCGAGGGCGAAGCGTTCCACGAAGGCGAACGCCTGCCCGGCGCCGAGGCCATGAAACGCGCCGGCATCCCCGTCCCGGGGCTGGAAGCGCGCGACGGCCTCGCCACGATCAACGGCTCCAACGTGCTCACCGCGATGAGCGCGCTGCTCTGCTACGACACCGACCGCTGGCTGCGCCAGGCCGAGATCGCCTGCGCGATGAGCCTCGAGGCGCTGCTCGCCAACCTCAAGCCGTACAACGCCAAGCTGCACGAGCTGCGCGGCTTTGCCGGCGCCATCCGCAGCGCCGCCGCCATCAAGAAGTGCATCGAGGGCAGCGACCTGGCCAGCGGCAGGATCAAGACCAAGGTGCAGGATGCTTACTCCATGCGCTCCTCACCGCAGGTCATCGGCGCCGCTCACGACGCGCTCAAATGGGCCAGGTCGCAGGTCGAGATCGAGCTGAACGGCGTCGGCGACAACCCCATCTTCGTGCCCGAAGACAAGCTCACGCTCACGGGCGCCAACTTCCAGGGCACGCCGGTCAGCCTGCCGATGGAGATCGTCGGGCAGGCGATCACCATGGTCAGCGTGCTCAGCGAGCGCCGCCTCAACCGCCTCGAGAACCCGGCGCTCAGCCAGGGCCTCCCCGACTTCCTCACGCCCAATCCGGGCTTCTATTCGGGGCTGATGCTGAGCCAGTACGCCGCCGACATGCTCATCGTCGAGCAGCGCATCCTGGCTGCTCCGGCCTCCACGATGAGCATCCCGGCGGCCGCCGACCAGGAGGACTTCGTCTCCATGGGCATGAACACGGCCCTCAAGAACCGCCAGATCCTCGAGAACGCCTACGGCGTGCTGGGTATCGAATTCATGGCGGCGGCGCAGGCCCTCGACTTCCGCGACTTCACGCCTGGCACGGGCGTGAGGACCGCGCACGAGGTCATCCGCCGCCACATCGACCACCTCGACGTCGACCGCCCGCTGTACCCCGACCACAACGCCATGGCCGCCCTCGTGGCCGCGGGCGAGATCCTCGAAGCGGTCGAAGCCGCCGTCGGGCCGCTGGGGTAGACGGCCTCGAGCTCCGGAGGGGTCGATGGACGAGAAGACGGTCCATGCGCAGCTGGCGGCGACGGGCATCGCGGTCGGCGCCATCCATCGCAACCTCCCCTCGCCGGAGCTGACGGCTCGCGCGCTCGCGCGCAAGGAGGGCATCCTGGCCGCGAACGGCGCTCTCGTCGTGAACACCGGCCGGCGGACCGGCCGCTCGCCGGCCGACCGCTACATCGTCGCCGAGCCGGCGGCCGCCGACGTCGCTTGGGGCGGCCCCAATCAGCCGTGCAGTCCCGAGTACTTCGAGCGGCAGCTCCAGCGCGCGAGCGCGTACCTGCGCGCCCGCGACGTCTACGTCTTCGACGGCTTCGCCGGCGCGGAGCCCACCTACCGGTTGCCGATCCGCGTGGTCGCGGACGCCACCTGGCACGCGCTCTTCGCGCACACCGTGTTCGTGCGCCCCGAGCCCGTCGACCTGGAGGGCTTCACGCCGGGATTCACGGTCGTCGATGTCGGGGCGCTGCCGGCCGAGCCCGAAGGCGCAGGGGGCGGCGCGGGCGGCGGCGCAGCCTCCCCGCCCGTCGGCGACCCGTCCGGATCCCCGGTCTTCGTCGGCGTCTCCTTCAGC
>JBAXRL010000810.1:0-2020 GCA_037131205.1 Actinomycetes bacterium
CTCGGTGAGGGCCATCCAGCCGTCGGCCACCAGGTCGTTGCGCTCCTGCGGCGAGCGCGCCTCCCTGGTCTCCGCGAACTGGCCGGCCGCGTACTCCACCACCGTTCCGTCGGCCATGAGCACGTCGTAGGTCTCGTCCATCTCGTTCTCCTTTCGCTGGGTCGTCAACCGCCCCGCAGTGCTGGATCGTCAGCCGCCGCGCAGCGCGGGGCTCAACTCGGCGGCCGCGGCCTCGTCGAGCAGCCACGTGAGCTTGCCGTGCACCGGGCGCACGCCTTGGGCCGGCACGGCGTTCGGCACCTGCAGGCCCTCGAGAACCTCAGCCACCATGCCGGCCTTCTGTGCGCCGCTCACCAGGAACCACACGCGGCGCGCGGCGTTGATCACGGGGTAGGTCATGGTGACGCGCGGCGAACCGTCGGGCGCCTCGGTGGCTACCGCGAAGCGCTCCTCGACGGCCAGGGCGTCGCTGCGCGGGAAGAGGCTGGCCGTGTGCCCGTCGCCGCCGAGGCCGAGAAGCACGAGGTCGAACACGGGCAGCTCGCTCTGCGGCCGCTCGAGCGCCGCCAGGGCGCGCAACTCCTTCTCGTAGGCGAGCGCGGCCTTGTCCGCACCCTCTTCGCCGAGCACTCGGTGCACGTTGGCCTCGGCGATGGGCGCGTGCTTGAGCAGGGCGTCGCGCGCCATGCCGTAGTTGCTCGCCGGGTCGTCCGGCGGCACGCAGCGCTCGTCGCCCCAGTAGAGCTGGACGCGGCGCCAGGGGATCTTCTGGCTGAACTGCTGGCGGGCCAGCATCCTGTAGAAGGCGCGCGGTGTCTCGCCGCCGCTGAAGGCGGCGGCGAACCTGCCGCGCGCCGCCGCCCCCTCCTGGGAGGCGAGCGCGAACAGGTCGGCGGCGCGCAGCGCCAGGGCGTCCGCGTCGGGAAGGATCTCGATGCTCATGCGGTGCTCCCTTGTGATCGGACCGGATGAGCCGGTCGGGTTCGTCGGGTCAGTCGTCGCCATCGTTGCCGGGATCCTGCCACGGCCGCCGCCACGCGTGGCCGTCGCCGGCGACGAGCGCGTCGGCGGTCTCGGGACCCCACCCACCGGCCTCGTAGATCGGGATGTCGCGCTCCGGCTTGGCGGCCCACTCATCGAGGATCGGACCGACGATGCGCCACGCTTCCTCGGCCTGGTCGCCACGTGTGAACAGGGTCATGTCGCCCTCCATGGCATCGACGAGGACGGTCTCGTAGGCGCTGAAAGGCAGCTCGTGCAGCGTCGTCCCGTAGGAGTAGTCCATGGCCACGGGCTGGAGCGCGGCTCCGTGGCCGGGCAGCTTGGACTCGATGTTCAGCGAGAAGCCCTCGTCCGGCTGCACGCGCAGCACGAGGACGTTGGGCTCCACGCCACGCCCGGCCGACTCGTCGCGGAACAGCAGCACCGGCGGCAGCTTGAAGTGGATGGCGATCTCCGTGACGCGGTGCGCCAGGCGCTTGCCGGTGCGCAGGTAGAACGGCACCCCCTGCCAGCGCCAGTTGTCCACGAGGAGCTTGAGGGCGGCATAGGTCTCGGTGTGGGAGTCCGGCGCGACCCGCTCCTCGGCGCGGTAGGCGGGTACCTGCGCGCCGTCCACGAGGCCCTGCACGTACTGCGCGCGCACCGCGAACCGCGAGACCAGATTGCGCGGGATCGGCCTGACGGTGCGCAGCACCTTGAGCTTCTCGTCGCGCACCGCGTCGGCGTCGAACGCCACCGGAGGTTCCATGGCCACCAGCGAGAACAGCTGGATGAGGTGCGGCGTGATCATGTCGCGCAGCGCGCCGGCCTCCTCGTAGTAGGGGCCGCGGTGCTCGACGCCCAGCGTCTCCGCGGCCGTGATCTCCACGAAGTCCACATAGCGCCGGTTCCACACGGGCTCGAAGATGCCGTTGGCGAAGCGCAGCACAAGCAGGTTCTGCACGGTCTCCTTGGCCAGATAGTGGTCGATGCGGTAGACCTGCCGCTCGTCGAAGACCTCGGCGATCTCGCGGTTGAG
>JBAXRL010000811.1:0-2016 GCA_037131205.1 Actinomycetes bacterium
CCGTCGACCGGGCCGTACATGTACAGGTTGTCGGCGAACACGAGCTTGGCGCCGGCGGCGGCCGTAGCTTCCATGATGCCCCGCGTCATGGCAGGGAACTCCTGCGGCCAGCGCGTGTAGGCCGGCTGGACGCAGTGGTACACCACGGCCGCGCCGTCGAGCGCGCGGCGCAGCTGCTCGCGCTCGGTGACGTCCGCGGCGACGTCCTCGAAGGAGGCCGGAGGCAGCGTGCCGTAGCTCGCGGCGGAATTGCCGCCGCGCGTCACGGCGCGCACCCGCCGGCCCTGCCCCACAAGCTCGCGCACGATGGCGCCGCCGGCGCCGGCGCCGGCGCCGAGGACGACGTGCAACCTGCCTGCGTCCATGTCTGTGACCTCACTCGTCGTGTTTGCCGCCGTGCTCATCGGGGTTTCCATACCCACTCGCCCGTGAGACCATCCCCCACTCGTTCGCCGGCCTCCGGTGCGCCGCCGCCGGCTGGGGACCGCGAGCCTTCACAGCCGGCGCCCTCCCAGTCGAAGGCGGCGCCGAGCCGCCGCAGCCGCGCCTTTGTGGCGGCGTCGCAGAAGACCCCGCCGAGGGCGTGCTCGAACATGCCCCGGGGGGTATGGCCGAGGCTCACAGCGGCGGCGCAGTCGCGGCTCAGGGTGGTGTCCATCAGCACCGGGTCGTCCGACGAGATGGAGCACTTGACGCCGGCCGCCAGCATGCGCGGCAGCGGATGCGCGGCCAGCGAGGGCGCGACGCCGAGGAGGACGTTGCTCGTCGGCGTCACGTCGCAGACGATGCCGCGGGCGGCGATCTCGGCGAGCAGCGCGGGATCCTCGACGGCGCGCACGCCGTGCCGCAGGCGGTCGGCGTGCAGCACGTCCAGGGCGCCGCGCACGGAGGCCGGCCCGGCGACCTCGCCGGCGTGCGGCGCGGCCCTGAGCCCGCCCTCGCGAGCGAGGGCGAAGGGCCGCGCGAACAGCTCCGGCGGGTACCTGTGCTCGCTGCCCCCCAGGCTGACGCCGACGACGCCGCGCTCGCGGTACTGCAGCGCCCAGCCCACCAGATCCTCGGCCGCCGCCACGGGGAAGTCGCGGGTGATGTCGGGGGTGAAACGGATGTCGACGCCGTGGACCTCGCGGGCTTCGTCGGCGCCGCCGCAGTAGCCCTCGAACGTCTCCTCCCAGGGCGTGCCCCGCGCCATGGGCTCCGACGGCGAGAACAGCGCCTCGGCGTAGAAGCAGCCCTGGGCGGCCAGGTCGGCGGCGTAGTCGACCACGACCTCGTGAAAGTCGCGCTCGTGGCGCAGCGCCCGCGTGGTCTTGATCCACACGCGGATGAAATGGTCGAAGTCCCTGAAGCGGCAGAACCTGATCAGGCCGGCCTCGGTCCGCGCCGGCAGGCGCACGTCGTTGCGCCGCGCGATCTCGAGGAGGCGCGCGGGGCGCACCGTGGCCTCGAGGTGTACGTGCAACTCGATCCTGGGATACGGCGCCGCGTCCGCGGCGGCGGGCGCCGGGGAGGCCCCTGCGGCGCCGCCGTTCACGCGACGCCCCGCGGCGCCGCCGTTCACGCGGCCCCCCGCGCGACGCGCGCGCCCCGCTCGACGCGCTCGAGAAACGCCTCCACCACCTCGCGAAAGCGCTCCGGCTCCTCGAGGTGCGGCAGGTGGGCGCTGCGCTCGAACACCGTCCACTCCGAGCCCGGCAGACGGCGATGGAGGTCCTCCTGGATCGCCGGCGTACACTCGTCGTAGCGGCCGCCCACCACCAGGGCCGGAGCGGTGATGCCCGCGAGGCGCCCGCGCACGTCCCACTCCTTGAGCGTGCCGGTGACGTGGAATTCGCTGGGGCCCCACATGGTGTTGTACACCTCGGGGTCCGCGCCGAGCCGGGCGTAGGCCCTCAGCAGGCACTCCGGCCAGGGATCGAGGCGGCAGACGTGCCGCGCGTAGTAGACCATCATCGCTTCCTGGTACTCGGCGGAGTCGGTCGTGCCGGCCGCCTCGTGGCGCGTCAGCGCCGCCTG
>JBAXRL010000812.1:0-2015 GCA_037131205.1 Actinomycetes bacterium
GCAAGCAAGCGCGCGTACTCGCGAACCAGGCGCTCGGCCTCTGCCGCGGCAAGTGACGGTGACGCGGCTTCCATTGTGTGCCTCCTGCTTGCCCGCTCCGGGTGCGGCCCATCTGAGGACCGCCGGTGTGTCGCTGCTCTTGATGATAGCGGGAGTCTCGGCGCGCTCGAAGGGCTTGCGCGGCCCGGCTGGGTGACGTTGACGAGGACGGGCGGTTGACAACGAAGGAGAGGCGGGTGCTTCGCGCGACCGCCCCGGGGAGGAGTGCTTGGACCACTGCAATCCTGCCGTGCACTAATCCTGGACGAAGCATGCGTCAAGCACATGCCCGGGCATCGCTGCCGACCTGCCAATGCGGCTCGGGCTCTTCCGCGAGGCGCACGAGGCCCCCGAGCGTGAACGCCTGGTCGTCGCTCAGCGGTCGCTCCCGCAGCGCCTTGCCGAGGCGCCAGTCGCCCGTGTGGATGAACTTCATAGAGACGTGCCCCCTTCGCTTCTGCCGATTGACCCCCAAACGACCGCCGGGCTGTATCGCGCGCGTACTCGGATCGCCTCGATGGGGCCACGATACGGGTACGCTGCGACGGCGGGACGCCGGTCGTCGGACAGCTGACGCTTGCGCCGGCCGGCGTCGGAGGCGACTCCGCGATCCGCCGCACACGCAGCGGCGCACGCACGCCGACTCCATTTCAATGGATTGGGTCGGCGAAGTACAGTACAGTCGGTCGGGAGGCACAGCACACGGGCTCGCAATACCGAAAGAAGCAGACACGCTCATGCAAGCCACCCGCTACTTCCTCCATACGCGGTGTCGCCCGGATCGGGCAATAATCCAGGATGAGTGGATCGTGCGCGCCATGCGGCATCCCCTGCGAGAAGAACGGCAAGCAGACGGACGGATACGGTGCTGGGCGCGCATCCCCGAGATGGACGACCGTGCGCTGCGTGTCATCCTTCTTGAAGACGGCGAGACCGTGCACAACGCCTTCTTTGACCGCGATTTCAAGGAGTGAGCCATGCGCGTCAAGTACTTCGCCGACACAGACACAACGCTGGTCGAATTCACCGCGGGTCCACCAGTCGAGACGCGCGAGCTCGACGAGAACATCTATCTGGACCTGGACGCCCATGGTCATATCGTCAGCCTGACGATTGAGCACGCTCAGCAGGCGGCCGGGATGGAGGAGTTCTCGTACCAGCGCGTACCTGCCCCAGTCTGAGCGTAGCACTCGATTCCAGGGTGCGGGGGTGGCGCAGGCGCCCGCTCAGCAGAGACGCGCCTGCTCGGCCACAAGCGGCTCGGCAAGCCGATCCAGCGCCAGGCTCAAGAGCCGGTCGTCGAACAGGCGCAGCTTCCGCTCGCCGGCATCCGGTCCGCCCGGCCACGTCTCGAGACCCCGCCTCAGCGCTTCGACGGTCGGCTCGCAACCTCCGTCGAAGAGAAGCCAGTCCACGGTGGCCAGTAGCTCCATGCCCAGCGGCGACTCGAAGCCGTCGATGAGTCGGCTCGTCGCCTCAAGCGCCGGCACGTACGCTCCCGCCTCGTCACCCACGAGGTACTGCGCCACCACGGCTCGTCTCGCGTCGTCGAAGTAGATCGGCTCGAGAGGCCCTGCGTCGCTCAGCCGCCTGTCGCAGTGCAGGTAGCTGCCGTCGAGCGCGTCGAGCAGATGCCGGAGCTGATCCGCATACGGCCCGTACCTGTCCGGCACGAAGGTCAGTCGCAAGGGGTTCTTCATGCCGGCCGTTACGATCGACCGCTGCAGGAACCAGGCCAACTTGTGGACTTCGAGGTTGGTGCACCCCAAGCCGAGCACTGAGTACCGGCGCACCAGCTCGGCGATGAGCGCTCTCGCCGGTGTGAGCTTCTCAAGTCCGCGCCGCTTGGGCGCCGTCTGGTAGGCCGCCGTCGGCTCGTAGACCATCACACGCACGCCATCGACACCCGCGAACGCCGTCTCGATCTCGCGCCGCACGTCCTCCCAATCGAGGCCGCCGTTGCCGCAGCCGAGCGG
>JBAXRL010000813.1:0-2012 GCA_037131205.1 Actinomycetes bacterium
CGATGCCGCTGCCCGCCGGGTCGATGCCACGCTGCTTCATGAAGGCGAGCATGAAGATGCCGGCGCACGTCCCCAGGGATGCCAGAAAGAGGTCGAATGGCGCCGGCGCGGCGCCGTCCCCGCCGCCACTCATCGGCTGGTCGGTCTCGACGGCGAACCCCTTGTAGGCGGCGTCGACCTTGAGGTTGCCGGGACACGGCCATCCCCGTCGCTCAGGCGCCGGTGAGCCACGAATGGGGCGCCCGGCGGATGCACACAGCCGGCAGCGCGCCGGCCGGGCGCGCCCGGCGGACGCGCGGGCGCGGCGACTCGGGCGCGGGGCGCACATGAAAAGGGAAGATAAGGATTCCCTAACTGTCGGGTCGCGCACGGCCTTCCGCAGGCTCGCTCGCCGAGGGGAAGATAAGGATTCGCCGGGATTCCTTATCTTCCCTCACAGCACTACCCCGCCGCCGCAGCCGCGGCGGCCCCGCTGGCCTCGCCAGCCGCGGCGGCCGCGGCGCACCGTCTCCGCCTTCTCGCCGCTCGTCAATCCAGAGACTGAACGCGCAACCGGACGGAAGGGGATGGTCATGTGCCGGGAAACGTGATCTTCATCTCCTTGGCGTGACTCTCCTCACGGCTTGACGAGGGTGACGTCGCGCACGCCCCAGCGCTGCCAGTCCGGCGCCTCGCCGCGGGCCACGAAGCCGATCACGTTGCGGCCCTTGGCGTTCAGCATGCTCGCGGGGATGGCGATGGACCGCACGCCGCTCCACTTACCCTTGGCGCCGGCATCGAGCGCGCCGGCGTCCTGCCAGTTCACCACCAGCCTGACCTCGCCGGTCTGCACGTCCCAGAGGCGAAAGTGCAGGATCCGCTCGCCGTTCTGCTTGGCCGCCTGGTAGAACACCTCTTTGGGATGCGAGGTGTCGCCGGGGCAGTTGCCCAGAGGCGCCGCGTAGCCCACGTCTCTGGGGAGCGCCGGCGTCTCGATGGGATTGAAGCGCACGCTCGCCAGCGGCCGCCAGTCGGCATCGTCGGTGGTCGCCCAGTCGTACATGCTGCCGCCGAGGCACCCGGTCTCGCGCAAAGCGCGCACGTAGCCCAGGGTCTCGCTGCCCGACGACTTCGACGCGTCGCCGGCGATCACGTGGATGGGGATCGTCGGCCGGCCGGTCTGCTCGCGCACGATGCCGACATTCTCGAGAGTCTCGTTGTAAGCGTGCGCGTAGCCGTCGCCGTGATAGGTGTAGTAGCCCATGGGCACGATGACGTCGTACGCGCCGGCGACGTACTCGTACGGGAAGTCCGGCCAGTAGCTCGAGTTGATCTTCATGCCGGCGGGCGACGGGATGATGCCGCCCAGAGGATAGTCGTTGCCGACGAGCGCGCGGATCTGCTCCGAAAGGGTCTTGAGGCGGGCGCTGCGCGTGCTCGCCGGCTTGACCGTGCTGTCCTCTATGTCGAGGGCGAACGAGTCGAACTTCTGGCCGTCGGACGTGCGGAAATCGATGGCCGCCTTGCTGCGCTTGAGGTCCTTGGCGAGATCCTTGAAGCCCGGCAGGTACCAGGCCACGATCTTCATCTGGCGGGCGTGACACTCCTTGATGAAGACGGCCATGGCGGCCGGCCTGAACATGGAAGCGGACGCCGGGTTGTGGTAGTTGGCCGTCTCGATGTACAGCGTGCGCACGCCGTGCGAGGCCATGTCCTTGACCGCCGCGGCGGGGTCGTTCCAGGCCGAGGGGTCGTACATGTCGACCCACGTGCCGAGGCCGCGGTAGGCGGTGATGGAGGCCGAGCCGGCGGCGGCGGAAGCCGGCGGCCGCGCCGCCCCCGCCGCGAGGCCGACGAGAACGGTGAGCCCGGCGATGAGGAGCATGCGGCCGGGCCTTCTGCGCGAGGATGGGTGAGTGTGGGAGGAGCGAAGCGTCACGCGTGGACCCCCTGGGTGGCCGTCGCTTTCGTCCCCCATTATACGACGGGGCGGCGGGCGAGCCTGCCCCGCCGTCCTCCGCCGCCCGCGACCG
>JBAXRL010000814.1:0-2012 GCA_037131205.1 Actinomycetes bacterium
TCCCCAGCCGGCCGCTCCCCTACGAGCTCAAGGTGAGCGCCGACCGCTGGAGGGTCATCCACCGCCCCGCCGTCTGCCTGGGCACCGACACGACGCTGCCGCCGCGGGCGCCGTTCTCGCATGACGGCATGCACACCCCGCCCTGGTTACGCGAGCGCGCCGCGGAGGCCTTTGGGGAGATGCTCGCTCGGTGGCCGGGCGGCGCCGCGGCAGACCCTGCCTCCGCGCCGCACGAGCCGGCGCCGGAAGGCCCCGGCAAGGCCGTCGCCGGCATCGCCTTCGACCGCCCCTTCGCCGGCGCCCTGGTACCCCTGCAGTACCTTGGCAACGACCGGCGCGTGCAGGCTCTCATGATCGAGTTGCGCCGCGACCTGTACATGGACGAGGAAACCGGCGGCCTGGCCGGCTTCGCCGGCGGCGCGGCCGCCGTCCAGGCGGCGCTGCGGCGGCTCATCGCCTGAAAGATAGCCGTCGCGACGGGGGAATCCCGCCGTGCATCGGGTACTATGAGGCGAGTGATGGTCAACAGGGAGGGGCGATCATGACCAGCGCGTCATCACGTTTCCGCGGCCGGACATCGACCTTGTGCGCCGTCTGCGGGGTGCTGGTGGCCGCCTGGGCGGCGGCGCTGCTCGCGCCGGCCGCCGCCCAGGCGGCCTCCGCGGTATTCCCCGTGTGCATCGAGGCGGGCGGTCAGGCGGGCCCCGACATCGCCGCCGACATGGTGGTGTGGACCGACAACCGCAACGGCAACCTCGACATCTGCGGGCGCAACCTCAACAGCAGGAAGGACTTCGCGGTCGCCCGCAACAAGGCCCAGCAAGACAACCCGAGCGTGGCGGCCACCGTGGTCGGCAGCCGCACGGAGTACGTCGCCGTGTGGGTCGACAAGCGCAACCACGAGGGCGGCGACATCTACGGGCGCAACATCACCACCAGGCACGACTTCGTGGTCGCGCGCAGCGGCGCCCTCAAGTGGTTCCCCGAGATCGTCGACCAGTGGGTGGTCTGGATCGAGGCCGAGGACTCCGCGGGCCCCTACACCATCAAGGCCCGCGATCTCGCCGCCGCGAAGACCTACAGGATCGCCACGAGCACGGTGCTGAGCAGCTTCGGGGTCAGCCGTCGCACGGTCAAGAGCAAGACGGTACACACGGCTGTGTATGCGTCATCCAGCGGCGACATCAGCGGCCGCGACCTGCCCGCCGGGGCGCCCTTCCGCGTCACGCAGACGAGCGCCTTCGAGTGGAGCCCCGACATCAGCGCCAATCGCGTCGTGTGGTGGGAGGCCGGCGGCCGCGTGATGCTCAAGAACCTCAAGACGGGCAAGCTCACCTACGTCGCCCAGGGCTCACGGCCACGCATCGACGGCGAGCTCGTGGCCTGGGACGGCGGCGGCAAGGGCGGCTCGTTCGCCCTCGACTACACGGCCGGCGCGGCGATCTACGTGCGCAACATCGCGCGCAGCCAGAAGATCGTCAAGATCACGCAGAAGGATCTGACGTGCCTCTTCCCGGCAATCAGCGGCAACACCGTCGTCTGGGAGTCGGGACCGGCGCAGCGCGTGCTCAGCCACATCCACATCTACGGGGCGCTGGTGAAGTAGCGGCCGGGGGTCGCTCGCGCTGGTGAAGCAGCGGCCGCGGGTCGCTCGCGCGGGTGCGGTAGCGGCCGCGGGTCGCTCGCGCTGGTGAAGCAGCGGCCGCGGGTCGCTCGCGCTGGTGAAGCAGCGGCCGCGGGTCGCTCGCGCGGCGGGCGTCGCGGCGGGCACGAAGGGCGCCGCCGCCCGCCCTCGCCTCACGGCGTGAAGACGAAGCCCTGCTCCTCGACGAGGCGCGCGCAGATGGCGACGACGTCGGCGTCGTACTTGACCCCGGCGTGCGCGCGGACCTCGGCGAGCGCCGCCGCCATGCCGAGCGCCGGCCGGTAGGGGCGGTGCGAGGACATCGCCTCGACAACGTCGGCGACCGCGAGGATGCGGGCCTCCGGCAGGACGTCCTCGCCGGCGAGGC
>JBAXRL010000815.1:0-2010 GCA_037131205.1 Actinomycetes bacterium
CGCGGACCGCCGGCGTCTGAGCTTCGCCGCCGCGCTCGCGGGCGCCCCACTGGCAGGGTGCGACCAGCTCACGGCGCGGGCGCACAATCGCTCGGCGACGGCCCTGCTGGTGGAGATGATCCTCTCCGCCGCCGAGGAGGCGGGAGGGGGGGCGACCCTGCGTCTCTTCTCCGGCGGCCGTGAGGTGCTCCTGCCCGGCGAGGAGCGCGACATCAGGTTCCCCGCGGAGGCCTTCGGCTTCTACGGCCGGGAGCGGGACTGGCGGAACGTCGGCCGCCTCGAGGTCGTCTTCAAGAAAGAGAAGGGGGACAGCGCCGCCGGTTCGATCGATGTCGCCCTGGGCGCCGTGTACGCCGAGCGGCGCATCGTGCCCCCGGGTCCGCGGTTGACGTGCGTCGGGCTGACCCGGAGGCTCCGCGACAAGGCGGATGTGCCCGCGCCACCCCCAGTGGGTCCGATGGACCTGTCCCTGGCGGCGCCGTGCGCTCACTTCTTTCCCGAGGACCGGGCGGACGACGTCCTGGCCGGTACCATCATGGGCCAGAAGCTCACGTTGCCCATCGCCTGGGGCTTCAGCCCCGACGGTTCGCAGGAGTGGACGCACTTCCTCAACCGGCACCACTTTCTGCGGCCGGTGCTGCAGGCCTTTCTGGACACGGGAGAAGAGGCGTATGCGGCGTTCATCGAGGACGTCATGTGTCGCTGGGTCACGCAGAACCCGGCGCCGCTGGGGTCCAACGGCGGCGCCGGGCCGGCGTGGGAGACGCTGTCCGCGGCGTGGCGTCTCAGGGAATGGCTGGGGGTCTGGATGGCCGACCGGGCGACCCCGTTTCTCAGCAGCCACGCCCGGCTGGTAATCCTGGGGTCTCTCTGGGAGCACTGCCGCCACCTCATGGATCACGAGGGCCATCCCAACAACTGGATCATCCTGGAAGCGGGCGCGCTGGCCCTGGCCGGGATGTACTTGACCGAGTTCCGGGACGCCTCGTCGTGGCGGCGGGAGGGTCTCCGCCGGCTGCGGCGCGAGAGCGCCCGGCAGTTCCTGCCCGACGGCGCGCACTTCGAGCTCTCGCCCTTCTACCACGCCCACTGCCTCTTCGTCCTGCTCGAAGTCAGGAAGGCGGCGACCGCCTTGGGCGCGCGGCTGCCCGCCGTGCTCGACAAGCCGCTGAGAAGAGCCGCCGACTACCTGGGCGCCCTGTGCCGGCCGGACTTTACGTGGCCTGCGCTCAACGACAGCGGCGGCGTGGCCGGCGACTACGCCGCGGTCATGCGGCTGGCCGGTGAGGTCCTCCAAAGGGATGACTTTCGCTGGACAGGGACCAAAGGCGCCGCAGGCAAGGCGCCCCGCCGGCGGGTGCGCGTGTTCGCCTCCGCGGGCATCGCCGTGATGCGCACGGGCTACGCCGCGGATTCCCACTTCGTGCTCTTCCGGGCCGGCCCTCCCGGGGCCTCCCACTGCCACGCCGACGTCCTCTCCCTTGACGTCAGCCTCGCCGGCGTGCCCTGCCTGGTCGATCCCGGCATCAGCACCTATGCTCCCGGCCCTCTTACCGACCACTATCGTTCGGCGGCCGCCCACAACATGATCCTCATCGACGGGCGGGGACCGGTGCGCGCGGGGCTTGCCTACGAACAGCGAGTCCAGCCCGCCGGGAACACGGTCCTCTCTCGCGAAGGGGGCAGGGGATCCACCATCAGCGGCGCGTGTCACGACTACGAAGGCGGGATCAGCGGCGGAGCGGCCCTGGTCGTGACCCGGGAGATCGCCCTGTGCGAGGGCGCCGGCCTGGTGCTGCGCGACACGGTCGCGGGGGCCGGCCGCCATCGCATCACGGTCTGCTGGCAGTTCGCCCCTGGTCACGTGACCTACGCCCCGGAGACGGGCAGCGCCGTGTACGAGAACGAGCGCGGCGCGCGCATCGCCCTCGTGGCGCTACCGCCGCAGGGGCTCGCGCCGCAGGGGCTCGCGCCGCAGGGGCTCGCGCCGCAGGGGCTCGCGCCGCAGGG